>JBEBXZ010000338.1:0-3651 GCA_040391335.1 Dokdonella fugitiva
CTCACTCATCTCGGCGAGGAGCGCGAGGGCTACCACGGCGCGGTCGCACCGCCGCTCGTGCAGTCGTCGATCTTCGCGTTCCCGAACGTCGACGCGATGCGCGCCGGTTTCCACGACGAGTACGCGCAGCACATGTACACACGCGGCAACAACCCGACCGTGGCGATCCTGCGCAGGAAGGTCGCTGCGCTCGAAGGGGCCGAGGATTGCCTCGCGTTTGGCAGCGGCGCCGCGGCGATGGCCGCCGGCATCTGCAGCTTCGTCAGTGCGGGCGATCATGTGGTCTGCGTCGCCAAGCCGTATAGCTGGACGCGCGGATTGCTGCGGGAATTGCTGCCGCGTTTTGGAGTCACCACGACTTTCGTCGATGGCACCGACGTCGCGAATTTCGCCTCGGCCCTGCGTGCGGAAACGCGCCTGATCGTGCTGGAAAGCCCGAACTCGATGACCTACGAGCAGCAGGATCTTTCGGCGGTCGCGCAACTCGCGCGCGACCGCGGCATCCTCACCTTGTGCGACAACAGTTACGCGACGCCGCTCAACCAGTCACCGCTCGCGCTCGGCATCGATCTCGTTGCGCATTCGGCGACGAAATACCTCAACGGGCATAGCGATGTTCTCGCCGGCGTCCTGTGTGGCAGCGAAGCCTTGTTGCGTCGCGTGTTCAAGGGGCCATACATGACGTTCGGCGCGATCCTGTCGCCGCATGATGCGTGGTTGCTGATCCGTGGCATGCGCACGCTCGGCGTGCGCATGGAGCGCGTCGCGGCGACCACGGCGAAACTGCTCGACTTTCTTGAGGCGCATCCGAAAGTGCGCCAGGTGTATTTCCCGCAGTCGACGCGAAATCCGCAGTTCGAACTCGGCCGGCGCCAGTTGCGCGGCGCCAACGGCCTGTTGACGATCGATCTCGAGACGCCCGATGTGGCGGGTGCGCAGCGCTTCTGCGATGCACTCAGGCGTTTCCTCATGACCGTGTCCTGGGGTGGCTATGAATCCTTGGCATTCCCGGTATGCGCGGTGTTTCCATCGGATGCGCCCCTGCGCCCGGCGGGATCGTTGCCGCTCAGCCTCGTCCGGTTGTCATTCGGCCTCGAGGAACCCGAGGTGCTGATCGCCGATCTCGAGCAGGCGTTCGCCGCGATCTGAATCGGCGCGTCATCGTCCTTGCCGGGGAGCTGGAATCGTTCGCGCATGTCGAATAAGAACCTCCATATCGCGATCGTCGGCTACGGCACGGCGGGGCAGAGCGCGGCAATCCTGCTTTCGCGCGATGGCCATCGCATCGAGGTATTCGAACGCGCCCCTGAACTCGGCCCGGTCGGTGCCGGATTCCTGCTGCAACCGGTCGGCCTGCATGTGCTGTGGCAGATGGGATTACTGGATGCTGCGTTCGCGCATGGCCGGCCGGTGCGCCGGCTGTATGGCGAAACGCCGTGTGGCCGTGGCGTCATGGACATGCGCTACGCCGAACTGGATTGCCGCCTGTTCGGCCTCGGCATGCAGCGCGGCGCGCTGTTCTCCCTGCTCGCCGCGGCGTGGGAAGGACACGCCGATGTGCATCGTGGGTGTCGCATCGTCGCCGCCAGCGAGGATGGACGACGCATCCGCGACGAACACGGGCGCGAGCATGGTCCTTTCGATCTCGTTCTGGTCGCCGATGGGTCGGCTTCCGCGCTGCGTCAGGCGGTTGGTCAGCCGCGTCTTGATCGACCGTATCCGTGGGGTGCGTTGTGGTGCCTGCTTGCGCAGGATGACTGGACGTTTCCCGATGAACTGCGCCAGCGCTATGTCGCGGCACGCAAGATGATCGGCTTGTTGCCGGTCGGCACGCGACCCGGTGACGACACGCCGCGACTCAGTTTTTTCTGGAGCCTGCCGGCAGCCGATTTCGAGCGCTGGACACAGGCGGGCATCGAGCCCTGGCTCGATGAAGTAGCCGCGCTGTGGCCCGAAGCGCACGCACGACTCGGCACGGCCGGAGATTGCGCGGCGCTGGCGCGAGCCAGCTATCGCGATTCGGTGCCATCGCGCTGGAGCCGGGGTCGACTCGCATTGCTCGGCGATGCGGCACATGCGATGAGTCCGCAGCTTGGACAGGGCGTGAACATGGCCTTGCTCGATGCGCTTGCCCTGCGCGACGCACTGCGCATGCCGCAACCCATCGATCACTCGCTGGCGCACTACGAGCGCACGCGTCGCGCGCACGTCGGCATCTATCAGTTCTGGAGCCGCTGGCTGACGCCCTTGTTCCAGTCCGAACGCGATACCCTCGCGAAGTTGCGTGATCTCGCCTTCCTGCCGATGGGCCGCGTATGGGGTGGCCGAGGCCTCATGCTGCGCGTGCTGAGCGGCACGCAACACGGCTGGCTCGGCAAGGTCGGACTGCCTGCAACTTTCCTCGACACGCTCGGACGCATGGGCAGCGGCGACGTCGATCGAGGCTGACGTAGAATCGCTGGCATCCATACGCCACCGGAACCGATCGATGCCCAGTTTCTCGCCACCCGACGTCCTGTTGCTCGGCCCCGGTCCCTCGCCGGTGCCGAAGCGCATCCTCGACGCGCTTGCGCGCCCGACGATCGGGCATCTCGATCCGCGCTTCGTCGGCATGATGGATGAGCTCAAGGAACTGCTGCGCTTCGCGTTCCAGACGCGCAATGCGCTTACGTTGCCGATTTCCGCACCCGGATCGGCGGGCATGGAGGCGGCCTTCGTCAATCTGATCGAAGCCGGCGATAGCGTGATCGTTTGCCAGAACGGCGTATTTGGCGGGCGCATGCGCGAAAACGTCACGCGCATCGGCGCCAAGGCGATCATGGTCAACGACGCATTCGGCAAGGCGATCGACCTGCACAAGGTCGAAGCTGCGTTGAAGGCCAATCCGGGCGCCAAGGCGCTTGCCTTCGTGCACGCGGAAACCTCGACCGGCGTCGTTTCCGATGCGGCGGGCTTGTGCGCACTCGCGCAGCAGCATGGCGCGCTGAGCATCGTCGATGCAGTGACCAGTCTCGGTGGCATTCCGGTGCTCGGCGATGCATGGGCTGCCGACGCGATCTATTCCGGATCGCAGAAATGCCTGTCCGCGCCGCCTGGGCTGTCGCCGCTGACCTTCAGCGAGAAGGCGCTGGCTGCATTGCAGGCACGCAGGACGCCGGTGCAGAGCTGGTTCCTCGATCTCGGCCTGGTCATGGGCTACTGGCAGGGCAGTGGCGCGCGCGCCTATCACCACACCGCGCCGATCAACATGTTGTATGCGCTGCACGAAGCCTTGCTCGGCTTGCAGGAAGAAGGCCTCGAAGCCGCCTTCGCGCGACATCGCGAAAACCATCTGCGACTGGAACGCGGCCTGGCGTCGATCGGACTGGAGCTGCTCGTCGCTCCCGAAGCGCGCCTGCCGCAATTGAATGCAGTGAAGGTTCCGGAAGGCGTCGACGAGGCGCTCGTGCGCAAGCGCCTGCTCGATGATTTCTCCATCGAGATCGGCGCGGGACTCGGCGAACTTGCCGGCAGGATCTGGCGCATCGGCTTGATGGGCGAGGGCAGTCGTCCCGAAAACGTCGATCGCGTCGTTGCCGCGCTCGGCGAATGCCTGCAGCGCAAAGCGGCCTGAGGATTGTTGAGTCGCCAATCGTCAATCAATCTTTCCGT
>JBEBXZ010000339.1:0-3646 GCA_040391335.1 Dokdonella fugitiva
CGCTGCCGCGCAGGCGCAGCCCGAAGACGCGGCACGGCGTGTTTCGGAAGAAAGGGCGACCCGGCAGAAGCTCGAACAGATCCGTGGCGAGATCAAGGCGCTGACCGAGCAGCAACGCGCGACCAGTGGCGAACACGCGGACGCGACGCGTGCGCTGCGCGAGCAGGAACTGGCGATCGCCGCCGCGATCCATGAAGTACGCGCGCTCGATGAGAAGCTGCGTGACCAGCAGGCCGAGCTGGTCAAACTCGAACGCCAGCGTGCATCCCTGGCGACTGCGCTGCATGCGCAACGCGAGGCGCTGGGTGCATTGCTGCGCTCGGCCTATGCGCTCGGCCGCAGCGAGGAACTCAAGCTGCTGCTCCAGCAGGAGGACGTCGGCACGATCGCGCGCGTGCTCGCCTATCACCACTACTTCCAGAAGGCGCGCATCGATCGCATCGACGGCCTGCTCGGCGACCTGCGGCAACTGGCCGACGTGCAGCTCGCGATCGAAGCGCAGAACGCAGAGCTGAATGCGACACTCGAGCGCCGCGAAGAGGACATGCGCGCGCTCGAGGCGCAGCGTGGCGAGCGCGAGCAACTGCTGGTGCGGCTCGATCTGGTCCTGAAGGATCAGCAATCGAAACTGCTCGCGATGGGCAAGGATGAGCGGGGGCTTGTCGATCTGCTCGAACGCTTGCGCGACGTGTTCGCCGACATTCCGAAACAGCTCGATGGCGCCGAGGCTTTCGCCAACCTGCGCGGCCGGCTCGCGTGGCCAATGCAAGGCAGGATCAGTACGGGTTTCGGCGGCGCCGACGAATCGGGGCGCAAGCTCTCGGGTGTCCTCATCACTGCCGCCAGTGGCAGTTCGGTGCATGCGGTGGCGCGCGGCCGTGTCGCCTATGCCGACTGGCTCAAGGGCTACGGCATGCTGCTCATCGTGGATCACGGCGACGGCTACATGAGCCTCTACGGCTACAACGAATCCTTGCGCAAGGACGTCGGCGACTGGGTCGCGGCGGGTGAAACCATCGCCACCAGCGGTGCGACCGGCGGCCAGAAGACGCCGGCCCTGTATTTCGAATTGCGTCGCCAGGGCAAACCGCTCGATCCGAAGCCGTGGCTGCGCTGAACATTGTCGAATCGCCGAGCCGCTGGCGCCGCACGCGCTATGATCGGCGCGTCCCTGTTGAGGTTTGCCTGATGTCCCGTCGTCTATGTCTCGCCGTGTTGTCCGTGGCTTCCGTTTTCTCGCTGTGCGCAAGCGCTTCCGCTGCCGATGCGCCACCGGTGCCTGAGCTTTCAGACGAGGCGGTTGTGGAGGAAGGCGTTGTGCCGACCCCGCTCACGACGGTCCCGCCCGGACAGATCAGCCTGGAGGACGTACGCACGTTCACGGCGGTGCTGAGTCTGGTCAAGCAGGCCTATGTCGAGGAAGTCGACGACCACCGCCTGATGCAGGCGGCGATCCGAGGCATGCTGGTGGGGCTTGATCCGCACAGCGAATACCTCGAGGCGAAGGATCTCATGCAGTTGTCGGAGGACACCTCGGGCAGCTATCAGGGCCTGGGCATCGAAGTGACGACGATGGACGGCAGCCTGCGCGTCGTCTCGCCGATCGATGGCACGCCGGCGGCACGTGCGGGCATCAAGGCCGGCGATACGATCCTGCGCATCGACAACGTGCCGGTACAGGCGGACAACCTCGGCGATGCGGTTGACCTGCTGCGTGGCAAGCCGGGCAGCGAAGTGGTGCTGTCGATCCTGCGCGAAGGCGCCAGCGCGCCGCAGGATTTCAAGCTCAGGCGCGAGACGATCCGCGTCGCCAGCGTGCGCGGGCGCGTGCTGGAGAAAGGGTATGCCTATCTGCGCGTGAGCCAGTTCCAGGCCGAGACCGGCAGCGACCTGCGCAAACGCATCGCCGCCTTGCAGAAGGAAAATGGTGCTCCGTTGCTCGGCGCCGTGCTCGATCTGCGCAGCAACCCGGGCGGCCTGCTCACCTCGGCGGTGGAAGTCAGCGACCTGTTGCTGGACGACGGCGTGATCGTGACCACGCGTGGACGCATCAAGGAAGCCGGCATGGCCTTCCGCGCGACCCCGGGCGATGCGCTGGCCGGCGCGCCGATCGTGGTCCTGATCGACAATGGCAGCGCTTCCGCCGCAGAGATCGTGGCGGGTGCACTGAAGGACAATCACCGCGCCCTGCTCATGGGGCGCCGCAGTTTCGGCAAGGGTTCGGTGCAGACCGTGCTGAGCCTCGACGAGGCGCACGCGATCAAGCTGACCACGGCGCGCTATTACACGCCGAGCGGCATCTCGATCCAGGCGGCCGGCATCCAGCCCGACATCGAACTGGGCAACCTGATGCTCACCGAGAATGACGCTGACGACTACCCGGCCACCAGCGAGCGCGATCTGCGCAACCACCTGAAGGGCGATGTGGAGGCCGCCGGAGCGGCACCCGCGACTACCCTGGCGCCGGTGCGCAGTGGTGCGCCGCGTGACTATGCGCTGAGCGAGGCGCTGAACGCGCTCAAGGCCATGGCCCTGCAACGCCGGATCAAACCCGCGTCTGAGCGCAAGGGCTGAGTGGGTGTCTCGGCTTTCCTGCAGGCCGGACACAGAGGCGCCCGGAACGGTGCGGAATCCGGTCATCGCAGGAGCGACCGTGATGCCGGATGATGCTCGCAAACCCCACCAGCACATGACGACGCGCTAATATTGGAGTTTCGCCGGTGTGCGCAGCGCAGCGCTGCCGGGCCGAACGGGTCTGGTCCCCTGGTCAGTCCTTATGTCACCGAACAGAGGATTCGCGGTATGAAGAGTTACAGCCTCGCAGCTTTTTTGTGCTGCATCGGGGTCGGAAGCTGGGTGTCGCCGGCACTGGGCGAGCAGATCTACGACAACAGGTCGTTCGTGACCCACCTCGGCGCGCATGCGAGCGGTGCGGATGTCAGCCTCGCCCAGGATGTGGCATATCCTGGATACACAGCCCTGGGATTCACGGCTGGCCCGGACTATCGCCTGTCCGACGATTTCATCGTGCCGGTCGGGGAGTACTGGTACGTCGATGCACTCGATCTGTTCGCTTTCCAGATTGACAACGACGCAGCCTTCACCGATGCGCGCGTGATCATCTGGAATGGGCCACCGGACGGTTTCGGCAGCATCAAGCTGTTTGACGGCACCGCCACGAATGTCCTTGCGACTTCGACGCCCGGAGCCTATCGCATCGCGCAGTCCGCGCAGTCCACGGCTCCGTTTACCGACACGCGTCGCCACGTGCAGAAGCTCGGGATTGCGGTGACCGGCACGGACAGCCCCACCTTGCGCCTCTCGGCCGGAACCTACTGGGTCGACTGGCAATTGAAGGGGCCGCAGGCGGACGTCAAGGTATTCACGCCACCGGTCAGCATTCTGGGCCAGCCTTATACCTCCTATGGCGGATTCGCGCGCTACAAGTGCCCAGAAGTTCCGGGGCCGGATCAGGATTGCGCGGTATCGCCGGGTGCATGGCGACTGCTCAGCAATGGTCCCAATCCACCGCCCTATCTGGTCGATCTTCCGTTCCGCGTGCATGGCACGATCATCGTCGACTCGATTTTCCGCGGCACGTTCGAACCGATCGCCACCACACCCTGATCGGCGCCGTTGCAATGCT
>JBEBXZ010000340.1:0-3644 GCA_040391335.1 Dokdonella fugitiva
GCGGTCAGCATGGATGTCCGCGCCGGATCGCGCGGACATTTTTCATTACGGGATCAACGCAGGCGCCTCGCCGGGCGCGCACGATTCCGCTCCTGCTCCCGCGGCATTGGCCAATCAGCCTCCGAGGCCGTGTGGTTCGATGATGCCGGTGAAGATGCCGATGATGATCAGGATGATCAGCAGCACCGAGAGTGCGATACGACGCGTGAGCGCCTTGACCGTGCGGTTCGTGCCGCCTTTGTCGGTCATCATGTAATAGAGACCGGCGCCGAGGTTCCAGACGATGGCGATCAGGAAAACGACAATCAGGATTTTGCTGGTCATGGATGCAGTCCGCAGCGGACGTGAGCGTCCGCTTCTCCGCGAATTATAGTTGCTGGTGGCCGTGAACCGACGCTGGATCCCGCCTTCCTGGTTTGCCATCGCGCTCGTCTGCGCAGGCGTTGCGGTGTTCTCCTATCTGGGCACATGGCAGCTCAAACGCGCATCCGACAAGGCTGCGCTGATCGCTTCATATGCCGGCGCGGCCGGGCAGGCGCCGATCTCGCTCGCCGAAGCGCGACGAACTACCGCAGCGGAGCAGTATCCGCGCGTGCGCACGACGGGCCGGATTGATCCGGTCCACAGCTATGTGCTCGACGACCAGATACGCGACGGCCGGCAAGGGGTCATGGTGTATGCCGTGCTGTTGCCCGAAGACGGCAGCACGCCCTTGCTGGTCAACCGCGGATTCCTCGCGCGCGTACCGGGAGCTGCCTTGCCGGCGCTGCCAGCGCTGGCGGACGAGTCGCAGTCATTCAGCGGGCTCTATGCGCCGCCGCCCGGGACCGGTCTACGCCTGGGCGGCGATGCGCTGACCCGGCAAACGACGTGGCCGAAGCTGACGATCTACGTCGACCTCGACGAGATCGGCAGGGATTTCGGCAGGCCGATCGATCATCGCGTGCTGCTGCTCGATACGGATCCCGCGTCCGGCTTCGAGCGAGAATGGACGCCGCAGATCCTGCCGCCGGAACGCCATCTCGGCTATGCGTTCCAGTGGTTCTCGTTCGCACTGGCTGCGATCGTCATTTTCATCGTGCTGCACTGGCGGCGCCCGAAACCCGAGTCTCGATGATGCAAACAAGAAACAGGAAGCGCGCGCAACTCGTCATGTTGTTCGCATTGTTCTTCGCGCCGATGCTGGTGGCCGTGGTGCTTGCCTTCAGCGGCTGGGTGCCGGGCGCGCGCAGTTTCGGCGAGGGAATCCTGCCGCAGCGCTCGGTGGTCGACGTGCCGGTCGAACTGGCGGATGGCAGTCGGCTCGAGTGGCGTGATCCGGATTGGCGCTGGAGCCTCGTCGCGCTGCCTGGCAAGCAATGCGGTGAGTTGTGCCTGAAGCAACTCGACCAGGTCCATCGCGCGCGCATTTCGCTGAACCAGAATTCCAAGCGCGTACGCCTCGTCTATCTCGGTGCAGCGCCCACCGGCGGCGATGCGGACGTGGTGATGCCGGCGTGGACGGTCGGCCGTGATGTTGAACAGCGTTTCGCCGAATGGGTGCCGACGGGTGAGGACGGCTTGTCGGTCGTCATGGTCAAGCCCGATGGGACGGCGCTGACGTTCTATCGCGATGGCTTCGAAGCATCCGGCATGCGCAAGGATCTCGCGAAGGTGACCAAGTGAATCGCCTTGTCTCGATGTCATGGCCGGCACGACTGGCCATGATCGCCGCCGTGCTGGCTTTTGCCGTGATCGTGTTCGGCGCGTTCGTGCGCCTGTCGAATGCCGGCCTGTCCTGTCCCGATTGGCCGACCTGCTACGGCAAGGTGACCTGGCCGGGTCATGAGCACGAGATCGCGCACGCCAATGCGAACTTCGAGCGCCCGGTCGAAACGCACAAGGCATGGCGCGAGCAGGGACATCGCATGGCGGCCGGTGCGCTCGGCGTGCTCGTGCTGGCACTGGCGCTCATCGCCGTCTGGCGGCGCAAGCTGCAACTTGGCGTGGTGGCATTGGCGGCGATCGCCGCGGCTGGCGGCGTGCTGGCCTACATCAGGGGCGCCCATGAACTGTCGGCGGGACTCTCGATCGTGGCGTTGCTGCTGCCGCTGCTGGTGGCCTGGAGCCTCGATCGCGCGGCTCCCTGGCGCGTCGCCGTGGTGCTGCTCGCCGTGGTGATCTTCCAGGCCATGCTCGGCATGTGGACGGTGACCTGGCTGCTGAAACCTGTTGTCGTCATGAGTCATCTGCTCGGCGGACTGACCACGTTCGCGCTGATGAGTTACGTCGCGATGCGCTTGAGTGGCGTGGGCAGCGAGGATTCCCGATTCTCCAGCCTGCGGCCCTTCATCATCCTCGGCCTCGTCTTGCTCGCGCTGCAGATCGCGCTCGGCGGCTGGACCAGCGCCAACTACGCCGCGCTCGCCTGCGGCATGGATTTCCCGACCTGCATGGGCCAGTGGTGGCCGCCGACCGATTTCCGCGAAGGGTTCGTCCTCTGGCGCGGCATCGGCATCGACTATGAAGGCGGCATCCTCGACGCACCCGCACGCAATGCGATCCAGATGAGCCACCGCATCGGTGCCCTGATCGTGTTCTGTTATCTCGGCTGGCTGTCGCACGGGCTGGCGCGATGCGGGCTGCGCGCACCGGCCATCGTGCTCGGCGTTGGTCTGGTCATCCAGGTCCTGCTCGGTATCGGCAACGTCAAACTTGGTTTGCCCCTGCATGTCGCGATCAGCCACGTCGCGGTCGCCGTGATCCTGTTGTTCACGCTGGTTTTTCTGCTGGCGCGAACACAAATGCGGATGACCACCGAATACCGGAAATAGTCCACTGCGCATCGGGTTCCGCGCGGCGCAAGCGATCGGAAGTGATCGCCCGGAAGTGCGGAATCCATCTTTCGTTGTTGTGCAACGCGCGCCCACATCTCTCCTGCTGCAGTGGCGATGCATGGCATCGTAATCCGGCCCCTGGTCGCCAGAACCACGAACAGGCCTGTCGACCGGCCATGGTGCGCGCGGGTTTGCACCTGCCGGTGCCGCAGGATCACGCCAAGCATGCCGTTTTCCGTCATCATTCGCGTTTGCGGGCGTGGCGCACTTCCATCCAAAGCCGATTCGCCGCTCTCCATCGACTACCGATATTTCTCCGAATGCCTTCGATCGCCCACGAATACCTTGAGCTGACCAAGCCGCGCGTCGTCGCGTTGATCGTGTTCACCGCGATCATCGGCATGTTCCTCGCCGTGCCGGGCTGGCCGCCCCTGCGGGAGTCGGTCGCCGGGTTCATCGGCATCTGGCTGGCCGCCGCATCGGCCGCAGCGATCAATCATCTGATCGACCAGCGCATCGATCGCCTGATGGCGCGCACCTCGCATCGGCCGCTGGCGACCGGCACATTGAAGCCGACGCAGGTGCTGTGCTTCGCGATCGTGCTCGGCGCCCTGTCGATGACGATCCTGATCGCCCTCGTCAATCCGCTGACCGCGGCGCTGACCTTCGCCTCGTTGATCGGCTACGCGATCGTCTATACCGCGTTCCTCAAGCGTGCGACCTCGCAGAACATCGTGATCGGCGGCGCGGCCGGGGCGGCGCCGCCGCTGCTCGGCTGGGTCGCGGTGACCGGCGAAGTGAATCCGTACGCGTTGCTGCTGTTCCTGA
>JBEBXZ010000341.1:0-3642 GCA_040391335.1 Dokdonella fugitiva
TGCCGCGGCCAGCACGCCGGATTGGCGCATGCCGCCGCCGAGCATCTTGCGCCAGCGCCTAGATGTCGCGATCAGCGCCGCAGAACCGAGCAGCACGGAACCGACCGGCGCACCGAGTCCTTTCGACAGGCACACCGAAACGCTGTCGAACGGCACGGCGAGTTCGCGCGGTCCGCATCCGCTCGCGATCGCCGCATTGAACAGGCGCGCGCCATCGAGATGCACGGCCAGACCACGCCCGCGCGCCCAGTCCGCCGCTTCGACAACATATTTCTGTGGCAACACGCGGCCATGCCAGGTGTTTTCGAGCGCGAGCAGTCGCGTGCGCGCGAAGTGCACGTCGTCCGGTTTGACCGCCTTCGCCAGCGCGTCGAGCGGCAAGCTGCCGTCCTCGGCGTGCACGATCGGCTGCGGCTGGATCGAACCGAGTACCGCCGCGCCCCCGCCTTCGTATTTGTAGGTATGCGCTTCCATGCCGACCAGATACTCATCCCCACGCTGGCAGTGCGCGAGCAGGGCGATCAGGTTGCTTTGCGTGCCACTGGGCACGAACAACCCGGCTTCGAATCCGAGATCCGCGGCCAGCCGTGTTTCGAGTTGGCGAACCGTCGGATCCTCTCCGTACACATCGTCGCCCACCTCGGCCGCGGCCATCGCCGCACGCATCGCCGCGGTCGGCCGGGTCACGGTATCGCTGCGCAGGTCGATGCTCGACATCGCGAAAAAATCCTGTGGTCGGAGCCGGGAATCATAGCGTCCGGCGCTCACGCCTGGCCCCTGCCATTCGGCCATCGCCGCGACGGGCGGGCGGATGCGGCGAGACAAATCGCTTTCTGTACGCACTCTCCTGATTCGACTGCGGCAAGGGCCCGCGTCACACACAGCAAGGATCCGTCATGAACACGCGCAACGATGCGTTGGATGTCGTGCAAGACGATGACCTGGTACGGGAACGCACTTCTCCGGCGTCGGACCCCGGGCTCGAAGACCTGCTGCGCGACGAGACGGTGGCGCTCGAACGCCGCCGCGAAGTCGCATGGGACGAGGACCCGGGCGGCGAACCGCATCCCGGCCGCTCGTTGCCGACCGTCGGCGTCGCACTGTCCGGCGGCGGCATCCGCAGTGCCACGTTCTGCCTCGGCCTGCTGCGCGGCCTCGCGAGCAACGGCCTGTTGCCGCGCGTCGACTATCTCTCGACCGTGTCCGGCGGCGGTTTCGTCGGGGCAATGCTCGGCCGCCTGATCGGCTCGGTGGGACTCCAACGCGCGCAGGCGGCCCTCGTGCGCAGCGACTCGGTCGTCATGTGGTGGCTGCGCAGGAATGGACGTTATCTGACGCCGGCCGGATCGCGCGACCTCGGCATGGCGCTCGTCACCTACCTGCGCGCATGGATCGCGGTGCACGTGGAATTCGCATTCGTCGGCGTGCTGCTCGGCGTACTCGTGGCCCTGCCACACCTGCTGCAGAACGAGTGGGGCTGGTTCAATGCGACGGCCTGGAACGGGCGCGGCTCCGCATGGTGGCCCCTGGCAGCGCTGCTCTGGCTGGCGATGGCACCGGGCACGATGCTCGCCTACTGGATCGCGCGCGACGCACCGGATGCGGCGAGCGGCGCGAAACTGCGGAAGGCCGGGCCGTTGTGGAGCGATGCTGCGGTGTTCATCCTGCTGTGCGCGATCTTCGGCGCGGTCGTCCTCACCCATGCGGATTCGCTGTCCCTGCCGCGAACTCCGCTCGACGGCATTTCTCCCGCGATCATCGGGATCATCGTCCTCGGCGGCATGCTCCTGCGCTATGCCAGTGCCCTGTGGCGCATGCGCTCGGCCGCCGCGCGCACCTCGTTGGGCATGGCCCGCGAACGTAATCGCCTGACGCGCGCGCTGCGGCGCTGGAGTCTGCTGGCCGTCGTCGTCGCCGGCATCGGACTGCTCGATGTCATGAGTTGGCATCTCCACGAAGTGCTTGCGCATTGGGACCCGGACCAGGCCTCGCACTGGTTGTTCGGCGGAGTCGGCGTCGGTGGCATCGCACTGGCGATGCTTCGCGCCGTGGCCGAGCCCTTGCAGAAGATGGAGACGGCGGCGAACGCCTCGCGCTTCGACTGGCGCTCACGTCTGCTCAACGTCCTTGGCTTTGCCCTCGCGCTGCTGCTCGTCCTGTGCTGGACGACCCTCGTGCAATGGCTGGTCTTCGAAGAACTGCCATGGTCCTACATCGACGCCTGGTCCGAACCGGCCCGCATCGGCGCACTGGCGGGGATCGCCGCCCTGTGGTTCCTGTTGACCGCGCGTTCGGCGGATACGGCGAATGCGTCATCGCTTCACAGTTTCTATCGCGCGCGCCTTACCCGCACCTATCTTTCGGTTGGCAATCCCCGGCGGTTCTCGTCGGGGCGCGCGCGCAAGAACGTCGAAGGCGGCTTCCAGGCCGTGCCACCCGACGAGCGCACCGGCGAAACCACGCTGAACGACATCCACAGCGTCACCGACGTGATCGAAGGCGACGATATCGGGCTTGGCGATTATCGCCCCGAAACCAGAGGCGGCCCGATCCATCTGATCAACACCTGCCTCAACCAGACGCGTGACGACAACAGCGACCTGTACAACGCCGATCGCAAGGGCTGCATGCTCACGGTCAGTGCGCGCGGCTTCGAATGGGGCAACCACTGCTTCCGGCCGATCGCCGCGGGAGACGATTTCGGCACGCTCGGGCGCTGGGTCGCAATCTCCGGTGCCGCCGCCTCGCCGGGAGCGGGATCGAACACGTCGAGTGGCTGGGCGCTGACCCTGTTCTTCCTTGGCGTGCGCCTCGGCTACTGGTTCCGCAAGCCGGCGGAGATGCCATCGCCACCGCGGGACTTCGTCGATCGCATGGATGCCTGGCGCTGGCGCTGGTTGCCAAAGCCCCGCCTGCTGCTCAGCGAGGCGCGGGCGCGCTACGGTGGCACCCGGCAACCATGGTGGTACCTGTCCGATGGCGGCCATTTCGAAAACACCGGCGTCTATCCACTGCTGCGCCGCCGGCTCGATTTCATCATCCTCGCCGATTGCGGCGCCGACCCGCGCTTCGAACTCGGCGATCTCGACAATCTCGTGCGCAAGGCACGCATCGATTTCGGCGCCGACATCGAGTTCTACACGGGCGACGACGCGATTGCGCAGTTCGGCCTCGCCGACAGCGGTTTGTCGGTGCTCGCACCCGAGCGCATCGGTTCCAACACCTCGGAGCGCGGCGTGCTGCTGGCACGCATCCGCTACCGCGACGATGGCGATGGCCGGCCACCGAAGATCGGCACGCTGTTGATCGTGAAGCCGAACCTGCACACGTCGCTGGATGCCGACCTGCTCGGCTACGCGCTGCGCAATTCGGCATTTCCGCAACAATCCACCGGCGACCAGTTCTTCGACGAGGCGCAATGGGAAAGCTATCAACGCCTCGGCTTTGATTTCGGCAGCGCCATGACCGATGCCTGGCTGGCCCGCCTGCCGGGCTGGTCGAAGGCCGCGGTTGCCGATGCCGCGCAACTCTCGCGCCTGCGCAAGCCCGAGCCGGTCGCGGCGGGTCCGGCGAAACGCGATGCGCCGGTCGGGCAACGCTCGGTGCCAGCCGCGGCCCGTGGGGCCACGCGTGGCCTAGGCG
>JBEBXZ010000342.1:0-3642 GCA_040391335.1 Dokdonella fugitiva
GGTCGAGCTTCCGATATCGCAGAAATCCGCAACCAGCCTGCCATCCGGCTACGCGTTCAAGATGCTGGCGACGCCGGCTCGAAGTATATGGGTCGGGCTCGTCGGCGGTGGCGTTGCGCAAATCGATACGCAAACACTTGCCATCCGGAGTTTCACGACAGGCGCGGGTACGCTCGGCAACGCGGATATCCTGGGTCTTGTTCTGGGTCCTGATGGACAGCCGTGGATTGCCACGAGCACGGGCGTCGAACGTCATGACCCGGCGAAGGGACGCTTCGTTGCCATGGCCGGTGTGCCCGCAGAACCTGTGCATGCCCTGGCATTTGCTGCCGATGGATCGATCTGGCTCCACCGGCTCGGCGCGCTTGAGCGCTACGCGATCGACAACGAACGCCTGGTTCCCGTCGAGCGGATCGGTGTGGCGGAAGGATGGCCAGCCATGCAGGTGGCCGACCTGCACGTTGCTGCGGACCAGAGCATCTGGGCATCCAGTCATCGCGGCCTGTGGCGGCTGGATGCTGCCCGTCACACGGTGCGTCGCTTCAGCGAGCGCGACGGCCTGCCGAGTATCGAATTCGTCGGCAGGTTCGCGAGTGATGCAAGGGGCATCGTGTACGCGGCAACGCGTGCCGGCGTCGTCGCTTTCGATCCCGCGACGATCGTGCTGGACGCACCTCCTTCTCCGTTGCACGTGACACGGCTGTCGATCCGCCGCGCGGGCGAGACGCTGGCGTTCGATGCGAGCCTGCCGATTGCCCTGCGTCATGATGATCGCGATCTGGTCATCGAGACGCGTGCCTTGTCCTTTCTCGATCCCGGCGGCATCCGCTATCAGTTCCAGCTCGACGGCTTCGATGCGGACTGGGTGGATGCCGGAGCGCATGGCGAACGCGTCTATTCGCAGTTGCCGGCGGGGCGATATGCATTCCATGCGCGCGCCGCCAATGCCGACGGAGTCTGGAGCGAATTGTCCAGGCCATTGGTCGTGACAGTCGCGCCCGCACCATGGGCGACTCCTTTCGCTTATCTGCTGTATGTCGCGTCCGCCGCCTTGCTCGCGCTGTTCTGGTTCCGCGCGTGGCGCTGGCGCGTCGAGCAGCGCCATGCCTTCGAATTCGCCGAAGCACAGCGGCGCAACGCCGAACAACTGGCGGCAGCGAAATCCGGCTTCCTGGCCACCATGAGCCATGAGATCCGCACACCGATGACCGGCGTGCTGGGCATGGCCGAGTTGTTGCGCGAGACCCCGCTGGATGAGCGTCAACGCGGATACGCCGAAGCGATCAGCCGTTCCGGTGAAATGATGCTGCGTCTGGTCAATGACAGCCTGGATCTGGCGAGGATCGAGGCGGGCAAGCTCGAACTCGAACTGCGTGCGTTCGATCCCGTCGTCGTCCTGCACGAGATCGTCGAACTGGAAGGGCCGCTCGCACAACGCAAGGGGCTTGCCTTGCAGCTGGCGATTGCCGATGACGTTCCACGCCACGTCCTTGGCGACGCGCTGCGCGTCAAGCAGGTACTGCTGAACATCGTCAACAATGCGCTCAAGTTCACGGAGCAGGGGAGCGTCACGCTCGGTCTGCGCCGGGCGGCAGCGGGACGTCTCGAATTTTCCGTGGACGACACCGGTCCCGGAATGAACGCTGACATGCGCGAACGATTGTTCGGACGTTTCGAGCAATCCGATGGCGTGATGCGCCGTTTCGGGGGCAGTGGACTCGGGCTGTCGATCTGCCAGGAACTGGTGCAGTTGATGGGGGGCGGGATCGAGGTCCAGAGCGAACTCGGCAAGGGTTCATGCTTCCACATTACGCTGCCGCTGGTCGAAGTCGCGGATGACGGACTCGAAGCGGCGCAGGATCGCAGCGGCCCGGACAAAGTTGTCGCGCGGCCGAATGCCAGGCGCGGTGACACGACGGCTCCGCTGCATGTGCTCGTCGTCGAGGATGACCTGACGATCGCGGCGGTGATCGTCGGCATGCTCGAATCGATGGGGCATCGTGCGACACACGCAGCCCACGGCCTCGCCGCGTTGACGGAACTCGGCGATCCGGGGATCGGACTGGCCTTGCTCGATCTCGACCTGCCAGGCATTGATGGCCTGCAACTGGCGCGCATGCTGCGGGAACGCGAAAGCCGGAGTGGTGCGCTGCGCCTGCCATTGATTGCGATCAGTGCGCGTTCGAATGGCGATGAGGACGAGCAGGTGCGCGCTGCCGGCATGGATGCGTTCCTGCGCAAGCCGTTGAGCGCGGCGCAACTGGCAGAAGCGATCGCCCCCTGGGTCGCGCGGCAGGCGCTGGGATGAGTGATGTCCGGATTGCCTGCGCATGTTGCAAACGAGGCGGGCGGCAGTCACCCCATCGGTTGTCCGCGTGCCCTGCAAGGCCGGGAGCCAGTTGAGCAGCGTTGCCTCGGGATTGGGTGGGCGAAGCTATTCCTGATCCTGCTCCCAGGGCGCCTGGATCGTATAGCCGCGCTCTTTCAGCGTGGCGATCACGCCATCCGTCCTGAACGCGTGAGTGAGCGAGAGCAGGGAAAAGCTGACGGCATGTCGATCCATCGCCTGTGTTGCGGCTGCGAGCCAGGCCGATCCAAGGCGCTGCGGCAGGTCGTCCAGTCCACGCTTCTCCACCACGCTGGCGTGCAACAGCGCGTCCTGGCATGCCTGTTGTTGGTTGGTGAACGACATGTTGCGGATCGACTCGATGTCCCCGGTGGCCCAGGCATTGCCGCGCGCTTTCATCGTGGCCAGATCGGATTCGAGGTGATCCAGCGTCTTGCGGAAACACTCGATGTCATCCAGCGACGATCTTGAGAATTCGCGCAAGGTGGCCTTCGGCTCGTCGATCAGGACCGTGATGTTTGTCGGGACAATATTGACGCCGGCTTTTCTGGCGAGTTTGCCGATGGTGGCCGCGATGGATTGACTGCTGTCGAGACCCGCCCGCTCGCTCGCCTTCGCATAAAGCTCCTGCGCGGCAAAGATCGGACGGCGCTTCTCGATGCCATTGTCGCGCCCGATGTGGATCTTCTTCAGCGCGCTCCAGCGCGCGTAGAGATCCGGTGGCAGCACGTCGGAAAGCTTTTTCTTGTCCGGATTGTTGCGCGCGCCCAGCAGGGATGGCAGGAGAAACAGCGCGCGCACGGTGCCGCCCTTGACGCTGAGATTCGCGGAGGGCGACATCACCACTTCGCCTGATTGCGCGATGATGCCCGCGACCTCGTCGGTTTTCCATGTCATCCCCTTTGGCAGCGGCGACACGGTAAACAGCACCCACATGACGTGTCCGTCCTTGCTGATGCGCCACAATCCAGGTCCGGGCTGTTCCCCGCTGACGACGACGGTCGAGAGGGTGGAAACGGAATCGGTATCCGCTTGGTGGATCTGTGCAGCAACAGGAAAACCCAGGCCAAGTACCAGCATGGCAACCGCCGCCGACAAGATGGGGTGATTCAAGCCATTTCCTCCATGTCATTCCCTTGAGTATTGCGGCGACGTTCGCTGCGATACGAACGCAGGTATTTCATTTCGTCACCCCGATGGCTTCCCGCAGCGAAGCTGGCCGGGCCGGGATGGCAGGTTATTCCGAGGATCCCTGGCGTGCTGTCTTTCCATATTCGTGGACGGCATCCACCAGC
>JBEBXZ010000343.1:0-3634 GCA_040391335.1 Dokdonella fugitiva
CATCTGGTGGCTGATAGCGGTGGCCGCGCTGATCGGCCTGGGCATTGCCGCCTTGCTCTGGTTCGGCAGTCGCTAGGCGACTCAACGGCTCGGTCGAACGGATGTTCGCGTCGCCGCCGTGCGCCGCCGCAGCCAGGCCGGAACGCGTGCCAGCATCAGCGCGACGAAGATCGCCGCATAGGCCACGGGTTCAAGCACCGCGATCGTCTCGCCGTATTTCACCTGCCACAGAAAATGCAGGCAGGCGCATACGCCGATCAGATAGACCAGCCGATGAAGGCGCTGCCATTGGCGGCCGAGGCGCCGCATCATGCCCTTGGTCGACGTGATGGCGAGCGGGATCATCAGCAGCCATGCAAGGAAGCCGACCGTGATGTACGGGCGTTTCGCGATCTCGCCGAAGATCTGCGACCAGAAACCGCCGAGATCGACGACGAGATAGATCAGCAGGTGCAGGCTAGCGTAGAAGAACGCGAACAGGCCGAGCATGCGGCGATAGCGGATCGAGGCAAGCCATCCGGAAAAATGACGCAAGGGCGTGATCGCCAGTGTGGCGAGCAGGATGCGTAGCGCCCAGATGCCGGTTTCGTGTTCGAGGCGGGCCACGGGGTCAGGCCCCAACTGGCCCTGCGTCGTGCTCCATGCCAGCCACCCAAGCGGCAACAGGCACAGCAGGAAGATCAGTGGCTTGCTTTGTGCGATGCGATCATGACGGAGGTTCATCAGTAGTTCTTGCGCAGGTCCATGCCTGCGTAGAGCGCCGCGACCTGTTCCGCGTAACCATTGAACGGCAAGGTCTTCAGGCGGTTGCCGAGCAGGCTGAAGCCGTCGCCGGCGATGCGTCGTTCGGTGGCCTGGCTCCAGCGCGGATGGCTCACTTCGGGATTCACGTTCGAATAGAAACCATATTCATCGGCGGCGGAGAGATTCCACGAAGTCTTCGGTTGCTGTTCGGTGAATTCGATGCCGACGATCGATTTGATGCCCTTGAAGCCGTATTTCCAGGGCACGACGAGGCGCAAGGGCGCCCCGTTCTGGGCTGGCAAGCTGCGGCCATACAGGCCGACGGCGAGGATCGTCAGCGGATGCATCGCTTCATCGATGCGCAGGCCTTCGCGGTACGGCCAGTCGAGCACCGGATAGCTCAATCCCGGCATCTCGCTCGGACGTGCGACGGTTTTGAAGGCGACATATTTCGCTTGCGAGGTCGGCTTGAATCGCTTGAGCAGGTCGCCGAGTGGAAAACCGATCCACGGGATCACCATCGACCATGCTTCCACGCAACGCAGGCGATAGACGCGCTCCTCGAGTGCGTGTGGCTTGAGCAGGTCTTCGAGCGTGAAGTTGCCGGTCATCTCGGCATGGCCGCTGATCTCGACATTCCACGGCGATGGCTTGAAGCGCGCCGAATTTCGGGCGGGATCGGCCTTGTCGGTGCCGAACTCGTAGTAGTTGTTGTAGTGCGTGGCGTCGTGCTGGCTGGTTTTCGCCTCTTTCGTGCTGTACGCGCTGTTGCTGCTGAAGTCGAGCGGTGTGCCGGATGGATCGTCACTGCTGGCCGCGGCGCTGAGCGCCTCGCCCTGTCCGCCACAACCTGCGAGCAGGGCGGGCACCAGGGCCAGTCCCTTGAGCAATTCACGTCGGCGCAGATAGATCGCCTCCGGCGTGATCGTCGAAGGCGGCAATTGCGGAATGCTGCGCTTGGTCATGGCGTCATGTCCCGGCTGGAAAAACGATGGGTTGCATTTGCAACGGCATATTCGCGTTTCTGCGACCGATCTACGCGGCGGCAAGTTCGTTTCAAACGGTACTTCATTTGCGCTTGCGGACGTGCTGCGCCGCGGCATAATGCTGCATTCACCCGTCCGCGTATGGCGCTCGCGACGCCGCATCATCGCAAACCGCAAGGAAATGTTTCGTGACTCGTGGTTACAACTTCAGCGCTGGTCCCGCCGCCTTGCCGGAAGCGGTCTTGCGGCAGGCCCAGGCGGAACTGCTCGAATGGGGTGGTGCGCGCGCATCGGTCATGGAAATCAGCCATCGTGGCAAGGAATTCATGGCGCTCGCCGAGGAATCCGAGCACGACCTGCGCACGCTGCTCGCCATTCCGGCGAACTACAAGGTCCTTTTCCTGCAGGGCGGGGCGACCCAGCATTTCGCGCAGATTCCGATGAATCTCGCGCGCCGCGAACAGGTTGCCGATTATGTGGTGACTGGCGCCTGGGGCGAGAAGGCCGTGCGCGAGGCCGCACCGTACGTGAATGCGCGCATCGCCGCGCGCCCGCATGATGCGGTTTACACGAATATTCCTCCGCGCGCGGAATGGGATCTCGATCCGTCCGCAGCCTACGTGCACTACACGCCGAACGAGACGATCCACGGCGTCGAGTTCCAGAACATTCCCGACGCCGGCGACGTGCCGCTGATTGCCGACATGTCCTCGGACATCCTTTCGCGGCCGCTGGATGTCTCGCGCTTTGGGCTGATCTATGCCGGCGCGCAGAAGAATATCGGGGCATCCGGGCTGGTCATCCTGATCGTGCGCGACGATCTGCTCGCGCGTTGCCCGAAAGACATCGCGAAGATATTCAATTACGCCGAACACGCGGCGAACGGCTCGCTGCTGAATACGCCGAATACGTTCGGCTGGTACCTGTCGAGCCTCGTCTTCAAATGGCTGAAGGCACAAGGCGGGCTGGCTGCCATCGGCGAGGTCAACCGCCGGAAAGCGGAGCATCTCTACGCGGCGATCGATGGTTCGGATTTCTCTACGAATGTCGTCGAGCCGTCCGCGCGTTCGTGGATGAACGTGCCGTTCTTCCTGCCGCGTGCGGAACTTGAACCCGTGTTCCTCGCCGAGTCGCGCGAAGCGGGCCTGCTCGCGCTGAAGGGGCACAAGGCCGTTGGCGGCATGCGCGCATCGATCTACAACGCGATTCCGTTCGAGGCCGTCGAGGTACTGACCGCCTTCATGGCGGATTTCGCGCGACGTCACGGCTGAATGCGGTCAACAGAATCCGCTGGCGTTTGGCCGCGACGGATCGAACCCAGGCAAGCGCCGAGCGGCTGGATCTCCGGTTGGCGCTCACAGAACAGGCTTATGCAATGAGTAATGAAGAGAGTGCGGATACGGGGCAGGCGCCCGATCTCGGACAGGTGCGTACGCGCATCGACGGCATCGACCGTTCAATCCAGGAATTGATCGCCGAGCGTGCGCGCTGGGCGCACCAGGTCGGTCTTGCAAAAGGACCGCTCGCGGCGGCGGTCGATTACTACCGGCCGGAGCGCGAAGCGCAGGTCCTGCGCATGGTGGTCGATCGCAACGAGGGACCGCTCAGCGACGAAGTGCTCGTGCACGTGTTCCGCGAAATCATGTCGGCCTGTCTCGCCCAGCAGGAGCCGTTGAAGATCGGTTTTCTTGGGCCTGAAGGAACCTTCAGCCAGCAGGCGGTGCTCAAGCACTTCGGCCGCTCGGCGCACGGCATGCCGATGGCGAGCATCGAGGAAGTCTTCCAGGAGGTCGAAAACGGCAATGCCGATTTCGGCGTGGTGCCGGTGGAGAACTCGGGGCAGGGCACGATCCAGATCACCCTGGACATGTTCCTCACCTCCAACCTGAAGATCTGCGGCGAAG
>JBEBXZ010000344.1:0-3624 GCA_040391335.1 Dokdonella fugitiva
TGGCGATACGCATGCCCGGCGGCACGCTCGGGGCCCTCGAAATCGCTATCGTCGACCACGACGGCGAAGAACAGGTAGTCGCCATCGCTGCTCCACTGCAGGCCGCCAGCGCGTCCGTGATGCACCGACGCGCGCGCGCGCCAAACCTCGTACGAAGGCGTACCCACCGGTTCCAGGCCAACGCGGAAATAGCGCGCATCGTCCAGATCCGCGGAACGCCCACCGAAACCGAACACGGCCAGCACATCCGGTTCGGCAAGCAGGGCAGCCGACGCCTGAGCGACGTAGCTGACGTGCAGCGGTGGCAGGGGCCGGGTTTGCAGTTCGGTACTCTTCTCGGAAGATCGCACGGGAAATCGGCAGTTCGTGGGCAATCCGCCCCGAAGGCGGACGGGCGCGGATGATACACTGCGCCGCCCCGATCCTCAGCAGACCTCTCTTCGCAAGAGGCAGGAAGCAGACCGTGACCGATACGCAAAACACGCCAGCGCAAAATCCGGCCGAATTCGAACTGGCGCAATTGCTGGTCAGCAGCCTCAACATCGAAGGCGTTGCGCCGATGTCGATCGTGCCTGACGCGCCGTTGTTCGGCGAAGGCGATCTCGGCCTCGATTCGATCGATGCGCTCGAGCTGGCGCTCGCGGTATCCAAGCACTACGGTTTCCAGCTGCGCTCGGACAATCCCGAAAACCGCAAGATCTTCAGCAGCCTGCGCGCGCTTTCCGCGCATATCGAGCAGCACCGCACGACCTGAGAAGCTTCGGGGCGGCGCATGGGAAATCCTGGAAGCGCGCGCATTCCGGTGAACCATGCGATGACGCAGGCGTTCAGCGATTCCTGACCCTGGTCGTTCCAGCACCGCCTTCACGGCGGTCCGTTCAGCACTCCACGGAAGATGGAAGTGCGCTGGCGTTCGGCATCGCCATGCGCAGTGCGCGCACGCGTCGTACCGGACCCCGCCAGGCGAGCGCGCCGACGTGCTCGCTGGCGACTTCGAACCGGCACATCCGCCATGCCTCGACCGGCCCCGCTTCTTCGGCGATCGACAGCAGCCGGCCGTCCGCATCGACGCTGAAACAGAGTCGATGCAGGCCGAATGCGATACCGCGACCGAGTGCCTTGAGCACGGCTTCCTTGCTGGTCCACAGGCGCACGAATGCGGCATCGAGCCTGGATGCATCGAGCGCCGCAAGCGCGCGCGTCTCCTCGGCGGCGAAGAAGCGTTCGGCGAGCGACAGCGGCGAACGGCGATGGCGAAACGTCTCGACGTCCACTCCGATCTCCAGCGTGCGCGAGAACGCGAAAACCACGCAGCGACCGGCATGGCTCAGGTTGAAATGCGGGTAGCCGGGTTCGATCACGAAGGGCTTGCCATGCTCGCCGCGCCCGATCAACGGCGGCGTTCCGTCATTCCCGGCATAGGCCCGCAGCAGGCGCCCGAGCTGGGCATGCGCGAGTGCCGATATGGCGCGCGGCGGAACCTCGCCTTCGATCGCCAGCAGCCACAGGTGGATCTCGTCATCCGGCAGCGCAGGCACCTGCGCGCTGTATTCGAACTGCCCGGTCGTGATGCTTTCCATCGGCGGATGCTTGGGCCAGCACGCCGCCGCGTCAAGCCTTGCGTCAGCGCTGGCAACGGGTCGCCTCCCCTGCCTGGCTTTGCGCGGATGCCGGGGGAAGTGCGCGATTCGCGCTGGATACGGCGCGCAAGATGGGTGAAGCTCGCGGCTGCTTCGGCTTTTGCCCGCACCGGGAGCGTCAACGCGTGATCTCAGCCTGGGTCCTGCTGCTGGTTTCAGTGGTCTACGTCGGTGGCCTGTTCGGCCTCGCCTACTACGGCGATCGAAAGCCCTTGTATCCGGCACGCGCCTGGTTGCGCCCGATCGTCTACAGCCTCGCGCTCGCCGTGTACTGCACGTCGTGGACGTTCTATGGCGCGGTCGGCACGGCGGCGCGCAGCGGCTTGTCCTACCTGCCGATCTATCTCGGCCCGATCCTGTTGTTCGTGCTCGGTTTCGGCCTGTTCCGCCGCCTCGTGGTGATCGCCAAGGAACGCAAGATCACCTCGATCGCCGATTTCGTCGGCTCGCGCTTCGGCAAATCGCATGCGCTCGGCGCGCTGGTCACGGTGATCGCGGTCACCGCGGTCGTGCCGTATCTCGCCCTGCAGCTGAAAGCGGTGGCCATGGGTTTCGACGTGCTGACCGGCACCACGATGCATGCGGGCGGCACGCCGCTGCTGGCCGACAACGCCTTGTACGTCGCGCTCATGCTGGCCGTGTTCGCGATCCTGTTCGGCACGCGCGGTATCGATGCGACCGAACACCACCAGGGCATGATGCTGGCGATTGCCGCCGAGTCGCTGGTCAAGCTGCTCGCCTTCATCGCCGTCGGCGTCTATGCGCTGATGCACAGCGGGGGCTTCGATGCGTTCAGCGAACCGCTGCGCAATGCCGCCACGCTCGAACTGCCGACCGGTTTCTTCGCGCAGACCGTGCTCGCCTTTGCCGCGATCTTCTGCCTGCCAAGGCAATTCCAGGTCGGCGTGGTCGAATGCGAGAACCCGGCCGATCTCGGCCGTGCGCGCTGGATGTTCCCGCTTTACCTCGCGATCATCTGCCTGCTCGTGTTGCCGATCGTGCATGCCGGCGCGCAGGCCGCCCGGGGCACGAACATCGCCGCCGATGCCTATGTGCTGTGGCTGCCAATGGCGCATGGCGACCACCTGCTCGCCGTGTTTGCCTACATCGGCGGTTTCTCGGCGGCGACCGGCATGGTCATCGTCGCGTCGGTCGCCCTGGCGACGATGGTCAGCAACGACCTCGTGATGCCTGCCCTGTTGCGCATCCGCGCACTGCACCTGGAGAAGCGCGACGACCTCTCGGGCATCGTGCTCGGCGTGCGCCGGGTGGCGATCGTACTGCTCGCGCTGTTTGCGTTCGGCTACTACCGCGCGACCTCGCATACGCAGAATCTCGCCTCGATCGGCCTGCTCTCGTTTGCCGCCGTCGCCCAGTTCGCCCCGGCCATCGTCGGCGGCCTGTACTGGCGCGGTGCCAGCCGTGCCGGCGTCATGAGCGGCTTGCTGGTCGGCTTCGGTGTATGGATCTATACCCTGCTGCTGCCCTCGCTCGCGCAGGCCGGCTGGCTTTCCGGGCAATGGCTGCAGGATGGGCCGTTCGGCCTCGGCTGGCTGCAACCGCAGGCGCTGTTCTACCTGCATGGCTGGGATGCGCTGACGCATGGCGCTTTCTGGTCGCTGCTGGCGAACATCAGCTGCCTGGTCTTCGTGTCATTGCGTTTCCGCCCGAGCGTGCAGGAGCGCCTGCGCGCCGCGGTATTTCTCGATCCGGCGGCGACGCGGGCGACCACGGTCAGCGAATGGCGCGGCCGGGTCAGTGTCGGCGACCTGCGCACGGTCGCCGAACGCATCGTCGGCGAGAAGAACGCCGCGCGCGCTTTCGAGGAATACACGCTGTTGACCGGCAAGGCCGTCGCGCCCGAAGCGGCGGCCGATCGCACCCTGCTGCAACATACCGAGCGCCTGCTCGCGGCGGCGGGGGGCGCGGGGGGGGCGCGGCGCCGGCGGACCGAGGCGCGGCGCGGGCCCGCGGGCGCAGACAA
>JBEBXZ010000345.1:0-3621 GCA_040391335.1 Dokdonella fugitiva
CGTGTTGCGCCCCAGCCCGAGCGCTTTCGCCGCGTTCTGTCGATGACCCGCGTTGGCTGCGAGCGCTGCCTCAAGCAGTACGCGATCGAATTCCACCAGCGCCAGCGCGTGCAGATCGGACGTGCCGGCTTCGAGTTCCTGTTCGACCCATGCGGCCAGCGCGATGCTCCAGCTGGCGCGAACGGGTATCGCGTTGCCGCGTATCGCTTCAGGAAGGTCGCCGATGCCGATCTGTCGGCCGCTGGCGAGCACCGCGATCCGTCGGCACACGTTCTCGAGCTGGCGCACGTTGCCGGGCCAGTCGTAGTCACGCAAGGCGCCGAGCGCGGCCTGCGTGTAGCGCTTGGGGCCCACGCCGGCTTCGAGACTGGCGCGCGCGAGGAAATGTTCGGCCAGACGCGGCACGTCTTCGCGGCGTTCGCGCAGCGGCGGCAGTTGCAGGCGCAGCACATCGAGCCGATGCAGCAGATCGGCGCGGAATTCGCCGCGTTCGACTTTCGCTTCGAGATCCTGGTGGGTCGCCGCGATCACGCGCACGTCGGCACGCATGACGTCGCGTCCACCGACCCGATAGAACTCGCCGGCCGCGAGCACGCGCAGCAGACGCGTCTGCAAGGCCAGCGGCATGTCGCCGATCTCGTCGAGAAACAGGGTGCCGCCATCCGCCTGTTCAAAGCGTCCCGCATGTCGCCGCACGGCACCGGTGAAAGCACCGGCTTCATGGCCAAACAGTTCGGATTCCAGCAACTCGGATGGAATCGCAGCGGTATTGAGTGCAATGAACACCCTGTCCGCTCGCGCGCTTTCGCAATGCAGCGCGCGCGCGACGAGTTCCTTGCCGGTGCCCGTTTCGCCGGTGACCAGGACGTTCAGGCCACTCGCCGCGGCGCGACCGATCGCGCGGAACAGCTCGCGCATCGCGACCGAACCGCCTATCAGTTCGGGCTCCGCGTTCGCCGCAGCGGCCGGCGCCGTCGAGCGTATTTCAGGCGTGCCCTGTACGAGCGCACGCTGCGCCATCGCGACTGCCGTATCGAGATCGAACGGCTTGGACAGATAGTCGAACGCGCGCAGCCGGTAAGCGGCGGCGGTGGTCGCCACGTCGGTGAACGCGCTCATCACGATGATGGGAAACTGCACCTGCTGCGCGGCGAGGCGTTCGAGCAGATCGAGACCACTCGCACCCGACATGCGCACATCGCTGAACAGTACCGCCGGCTGCGCGCTTTCGAGCGCGCGGAGCACGGATTCCGCATCGGTGAATTCACGCGGCATCAGGCCCGCATCGCGCAAGGCGGTGGCCAGCACCATGCGCACGCTGCGGTCGTCATCGACGATCCAGATACCCGTGTCCGCGCTCATGCAGAAGTTTCCAGTGGCAACAACAGGATGAAGCTGGTCGCGCCCGGCCGACTGATATGGCGCAGTTCACCGCCGTGCTCGGCGGCGATTTCCTGTGCCAGCGCGAGGCCAAGACCGGTGCCATCACTGCGTCCGGAAACAAGCGGCTGATAGAGAGTGGCGGCGAGCTCGGCCGGCACGCCGCGTCCATCGTCGTTCACCTCGATGCGCAGCACCGCGCGACGCAGGCTTTCGCCGAGGCGCACGCCGAACTCGACACGCGTGCGCAGCGTGACGCAGCGCGCGTCCGCTTCAACCGCGTTGCGCACGAGATTGAGCAGCAGCTGGTAGAGCCGATCGGCGTCCACGCTGGCCAGGGGCAGGCTCGGGTCGTAGTCGCGCCGGACCACCGGTGCCGACGGCTCGGCGGCGATCAGCGCAGCGACCCGCTCGAGCAATTCATGCACGTTGAGTTGCACGAGGCGCGGGCTGCCGCCCGCACGCAGCAGGCGATCGGCGAGCGCGGCCAGACGATCGACTTCGCCGATGATGAGTTCGGCCAGTTCAGCCAGTTCCGGGGTATCCACGCGCCGGCCGATCAGCTGCGCCGCGCCGCGAACGCCCGCGAGCGGATTCTTCACCTCATGCGCAAAGCCACGCAGCGATTCCGAAAGCGCCGGTGAACCGGCCGCCGCCGCACTGCTGACCGGATGCACTTCCAGCAACAACTGGCCACCATCGAGCGGCGTGAAGGCGAGATCGCCGACGAACTCGCCATCGACGCCACCGCGCAGCCGCGCCTGCCGCAGCAGTACGCGATGTTGCGCCTCATGCGCGCGCCTTGCGGCCTCGACCACGCCCGAAGCGCCGGAATCGATCCCTTCCAGCGACATGCCCTGCAGACGCCGCGCCGCGTTGCCGAGCAGATCGGCCAACGCCGGATTGAGCCAGGTAAAGCGCAAGCCCTCGTCGAGCTGGGCCAGGCCGGTGACACAGAGATTCGTCACCTCGCGCGGATTGCAGGCTTCGATTTGCGCCAGATTGGGGCGAGCAGTCGTCATTGCACGATCTTAGTGCAGTTGCGCAATGGCCGGGCAGGCGTGGCGAGAAGTTCCCGCTGTCGGCGTCAGCTACAGCATCAGGGGACTGAAGATCGCCGGCTGCCTGAGCTGGCCGCGCTCGACCCGTTGCGGCCACTTTGCTTCCGCTAGAATTCCAGCGTTGCAGGACGGGCAAGCAGGAATCGAGGGAGGAAGAAGCCCCTCGATTGAAGACCGCCGATCTACAGACTGGGCCATCATGAATCCGATTTCCAGGCGTGACCTTCCTGGTGCGTCAGGCGGCACTGCAGCTTCATTCCCCGATCCTCCCATTGCATCTGCGCAAATTGGCCTCGCATCGGCAGAGCTGGCTTTTCGTCAGCGACCGCGCTGGCGCAACTGATCCAGCGAAAACAGGTCAGTGCGTTCGAACTCACGCGGTACTACATCGAGCGCATCGAACAATTCGACAAAGCGCTCAATGCCGTCGTGGTGAGGGATTTCGAACGGGCGCTGGAAGCGGCCAGGTCATCCGATGAGTCTCTTGCCCGGGGACATCGGCTGGGACCGTTGCACGGCGTCCCGATGACGATCAAGGAAGCCTTCGATGTTTCCGGATTGCCAACCACGTGGGGGGTGCCGGAACAACGGGAGAACCTTGCTTCGAGCGACGCAACGGCTGTCGAGCACCTGAAGGCAGCCGGCGCCCATCTCATGGGGAAGACCAACGTTCCGCTGCGACTCGGGGACTGGCAGAGCTACAACGACATTTACGGAACAACCCGCAACCCGTGGGATACGAAAAGATCGCCGGGCGGCTCTTCAGGCGGATCGGCCGCCGCGCTCGCGGCCGGTTTGACCGGCCTGGAATTCGCCTCCGATATTGGTGGGTCGATCCGGAATCCGTCCCACTTCTGTGGTGTTTATGGGCACAAGCCCACGTATGGAATCGTTCCAACGCACGGCCACAATCCTCTTGGCGTCGTCTCTGCGCCGGATCTGAATGTCGTCGGGCCGATGGCGCGAAGTGCAGAAGATCTGGCACTGGCCCTGGATGTCGTCGCGGGTCCTGACCGGTTCCGGTCATCGGGCTGGAGACTCGTGCTTCCACCGCCGAGGACGCGCACTTTGCGAGGCTTGCGCGTCGCGATCTGGCCGAAGGAGGATTTCGTTCCGACATCTGCCGAGATATCGGATCGCGTGCAGGACGTTGGAGAAACGCTGGCCCGCCGCGATCGGC
>JBEBXZ010000346.1:0-3615 GCA_040391335.1 Dokdonella fugitiva
CAAACGGCCTTTATCCCACGGACAAGCCGATCGAGCGCGCGCGACTTTGCCTGTCCTGCCATATGGGCACGCGCGACCGCATGATCACGCATCGCATCATGGGCGCCGGGCACCCACGCCTTTCCTTCGAGCTGGATACGTTCACCTGGCTGCATCCGCACTACAAGATCGGCGAAGCCTGGACGAAACGCAAAGGCGAATGGAATGGCGTGCGCGACTGGGCGGTAGGCCAGGGCGTCGCCGCCGAAAACCTGCTCGAACTGGTAACCGATGAGAAAGCCGGCTGGCAGGGGATCTTCCCCGAGCTCGTGCTGTTCGATTGCCATGCCTGCCACAAGTCGATGTCCGGCAAGAAATGGGGCCCGCGCCAGGGAACCGGGCTTGGGCCGGGCGTCGTGCGCCTGAATGACTCGAACCTGCTGATGTTCCGGCATGTGCTGGCGCCGGTCGACAAGGCGGCCGCGGCGCGATTGCTTGAGCAGACCCGCGCCTTGCACAAGGCGACAACGCAGAGTCGCGACGCGACGTTCGCCACTGCGCGTCGTCTGCGCGCGAGCATCGATGAACTGCTGCCGCGTGTGGCGGCGTTCGATTACGGCCCGCAAAGCCTGGATGTCATCCTCGCCAGCATCGAGGCTGATGCCAGGCGCGGTGAGTACCGTGACTATGCCTCGGCCGAACAGGTCGCGATGGCGGCGCAATCAGTGGTCGTCGCATTCGAGAATGACGGCAAGATCGAGGGCGAGAAAGTCACGCTGCTGCGCGCGCGCCTCGATGCGCTCTACGACGTCCTCAAGGACGAAGACAATTATTCGGTGCAGCGCTTCAACACCGCGCTGGCCGCCTTGCGCGCTGCCGCGCCGTGAGCCTCTCGGCGTAGTACCAAGGCGGTCAGGCTCCGGGTAAGCCGCCGGTTCCGGATCGAATCCGGAGCAGGGCGGAAAGCGGGATTCGCGAGGCGGGTTTCATTGCCCCGGCGCGCAACGGGCCGGGCTTTCGTCTGCTTCCGGTGATATGAATCATCGTTTGCCGCTATCGGCATGCGCACCCAGATGCGGACGCTGTTCACATCCGCATCGCCGGGATTCCTGATCAGGCGCGTCCGCCGAATTCACCGGTCACCGTACTGACAAACACCTTCTCGCCGGTGCGCACGTACTCGGGAACCTGGATTTCGATGCCGGTCGAGAGCTTGGCAGGCTTCGGGCGCTTGGTCGCCGTGGCGCCCTTCATTTCGGGCGCGGTGTCGATGACCTCGAGTACGACGGTCGGCGGCAACTGCACGGCGACGGGCGCATCGTCGATGATCTGCACATAGCAGCCTTCGATGCCGTCGACGATATAGCCGGCACCATCGCCGACGACGTCGGCATCGAGCGTGTACTGCGTGTAGTCCTCGCTGTCCATGAACACGAATGCATCGCCATCCTTGTACGAGAAACTCACCGCGCGGCGCGTGACCTCGGTTTCCTTGATCTCATCTTCGGAGCGCAGCGAGAGTTCGGATTTCACGCCGCCCGGCACGCTGTACATGATGAAACGGAACGTGACGTTGCCGCTGCGGCCCTGGGCCGAGCTGCGCTCGATGTCACGGATCTGGTAGACCTTGCCGTCGTGCTCGACGACGTTGCCGCGCTTGATTTCGGATGCTTTCATGGCTTTGTTCTTTCGGAAGAAAAGGGAAGATTGACGAAGTTGCGTTCGGCAAGAAAGCGGTGCTGTCGCTTGATCGCGTCGTCGGCCGCGGCGGGATCGGGGTCGAAGTCGCTTTCCTGATTGGCGAGATTGCGCGTCAGCAGATGTCCGACGCCCGGATAAAGGGCGATTTCGCAAAGACGTCCGAAGGACTGCATGCGCTCGCAGAACGCGCGCGCGCCAGCCGCCCGCGTAAGCGTGTCTTCCTCGCCCTGCACGATCAGGGTCGGAGGCGTTCTCGCGCTGTCGTGTTCCAGTGGCGACTAGGCGGATGCATCCGCACGCTGCTGCAGCAGACTCGCGAACCACCGGTCGGAAGCCATGTCGAGTGCGGGTGACGACAGGATCAGTGCGGCCGGGACATCCTGTATGCGGCCGGATTCGCCCGCGGGAGGACAGCCGACGGTTGCCGCGCTGGCCACGAGATGGCCTCCTGCCGAAACGCCGTAGCCAATCAGCTTCTTGCGATCGATGTGCAGGTGCCGCGCATGGTCGCCGACCCAGGCGAACGCGGCGCAGGTATCGGCCAAGGCATCGATCGGCGTGACCTTGCCGTTCGACAAGCGGTATTCCACGGCGATCGCGACGAGGCCGAGCGCCGCGAAGCGCCGCGCCGCGCTGAACGTCCATTCCGGGTTGCCGGACTGCCAGCCACCGCCATGGAAGAGCAGGATCGCCGGCATCTGCCGCGACGCGCCAGCAGGCGGGAACACGTAGGCTGAAAGCACGTGCGTACCGACCTTGCGATACTCGAAACGCCTTGGCGCAGCCTCGTCGGTCGCATGCGCAGCCCCCGGCAATGCAATTGCCAGAGCGAAGGCGGCCGATAGCCGCGCCCCGAGGTGCGCAAGCTTTCGAAGCCCAACGTCGTGGCCGCGTCCGACTTCGGCGCGATTCATTTTGGGGCCAGCCTGACCGCGCCATCGAGGCGGATCGTTTCGCCGTTCAGATAACGGTTGCCGAGGATATAGGCGACCAGATCGGCGAATTCCGCCGAAGTGCCCAGGCGCGACGGGAACGGGATCGACGCCCCGAGCGATTCCTGCACGGCCGCCGACATGCCATCGACCATCGGCGTCCAGAAGATGCCGGGTGCGATCGTCATCACGCGGATGCCGAAACGCGCGAGTTCGCGAGCCATCGGCAGGGTCATGCCGACCACGCCGCCCTTCGATGCGGAATATGCAGCCTGGCCGATCTGGCCTTCGAACGCGGCGACCGAGGCGGTATTCACGATGACGCCGCGTTCACCGTCTTCGCCGGCTTCGTTGTGCTGCATGACTTCGGCAGCGGCCTTGGCGACGTTGAACGAACCGACCAGGTTGACCATCACGGTGCCGGCGAAATTCTTCAGCGGCATCGCGCCTTCCTTGCCGAGCATGCGGCCGGCACCGAGGATGCCCGCGCAGTTCACCGCGACGTTCAGGCCGCCGAGGAATTCCTTCGCGGCTGCGACGTTGTCGCGCACGTTGATCTCATCCGTGACGTCGGTGCGCAGGAAGCGCGCCTTGCCGGCGCCGAGGCTGGAGACCGCGATCGCGCCTTTCTCGTCGTTGACGTCGAACAGCACGACCTTTCCACCGTGCTGCACGATGTGTTCGGCGACGGAAAGCCCCAGTCCCGAAACGCCACCGGTGACGATGGCCCTGACTTGATCGAGTTGCATATGTCCTCCAGACGGCGGCTGCCGAAGGCACCGCGCAAAGGGGCGCATTCTACAACGTGAGCCGGCTCTCGAATCGTCGGCGCATGCCGCTCAAGGGATCGTCGAAGGCGAGTTTCTGCGCCAGCAGCTTGAGCGGGCGTGCATGGTCGTCGCCGGTACGCGCCTGAAGCAGCGGGTAAAGCGGATCATTCTCGATCCCCGCGCCGAGCGCCGCCATATGCACTCGTAGCTGATGCTTCCTGCCGGTCACCGGC
>JBEBXZ010000347.1:0-3615 GCA_040391335.1 Dokdonella fugitiva
AACCGACAGCGGCGGCGGCAACAGCAATTCGCGGGTATCGAGCGCGCGCACGAACTCGTCGACCTCGAACCAGCGCGCATCGTCCAGTTCGTCGCCGACCTTGATCGACGGATCGTCGGCGCGCGCGGTGAAACCGAGCATCAGCGAGGCCGGGAACGGCCACGGCTGCGACGAGTGGTAGTCGCTGTCGACGACGCGCACGCCGGCTTCCTCGAAGACCTCGCGACGCACCGCATCCTCCAGCGTCTCGCCCGGTTCGACGAAGCCGGCCAGCGTCGAATAACGCCCCGCGGGCCAGCTCGCCTGGCGGCCGAGCAAGCAGGCATCCCGCCAGGTGACGATGACGATGATCGCCGGATCGGTGCGCGGATAGTGTTCGGCCTTGCATTCCGGATTCGGGCACCGCCCGCGATGCCCGGCCCACTCCAGCGTCAGCGGGCTGCCGCACACCGCGCACCAGCGCGTGCGCGACTGCCAATGAGCCAGCGCGCGCGCGTAGGCGAACAACCCGGACTCGAACGTCGGCAGCATCAGGCCGGCACGTCGCAGGTCGAGGTAGCTGCCATTGCAGGCCTGCGCGACCTGCGCTGCCCGCCCGTCGTCCAGATTCAATGCGAAACAGGGTCGCCCGAAATCATCGACCCCGAGAAAGCTCGCCGGCAAACCCGCCGCCAGACGCGCGCGTTCGTCGCGATCGAGGAAGAGCAGTGCGGGAACCTGCGTATCGACCAGGGCCTGGCCGTCAGCGCGCAGGACGATGTAGCGGACCGCATCGGCAACGGAAGCCGCCTCGATCCATTCCGGCTCATTGCGCCGATCGCTGCAACGGTCGAGCGCGAGGCCCGAGAAGACGTTGTTGCGGCTGCGCTGCGCGGCACTCACTCAGATTGCGAAGGAAGAACCGCAACCGCAGGTGGTCTTCGCATTCGGATTGCGGATCACGAACTGCGCGCCGGTCAGCGATTCGGTGTAGTCGATCTCCGCACCGCCGAGGTATTGCAGGCTCAGGGGATCGACGAGCAGCAACACGCCGTCCTTCTCCACGGCGAGATCGTCCTCGGCGCGTTCTTCATCGAACGTGAAGCCGTACTGGAACCCCGAACCGCCGCCACCGCTGATGTACACGCGCAGCTTGAGTTCGGGATTGCCTTCCTCGGCGATCAACTCGGTCACCTTGCCAGCCGCCGCGGCGGTGAACACCAGCGGCGATTCGATGTTGTCGAGATAGGTCGGTGTCTGTGTATTGCTCATGGATCAGGTCCCGCGGTCGCCGGCATGGGCGCCATGCATCCTGAAGATCGTAGCGGATACCGGCGTTTCAAGCACTGGCCGCTTCGATCTCCAGGCCCACGGCATCCGGCCCGCTCAGCTGCCGCTGCGGTTCGGACTGGTAGATCATCTTGCCGTTGAGCTGAGCACCGGCGGCCATCTCGAGCACCTTGTAGTAGACATTGCCCTCGACACGCGCATGCGCGGCCAGTTCGAGGCGTTCGGAAACGATGATGTCGCCGACCACCTTGCCGTTGATGATCGCGTTCGGCGCGCGGATCTCTCCGTTGATCCGGCCCTTGTCGCTCAGCGTCAGCACGGCTTTCTCGCCTTGCGCGGACACCGATCCTTCCACCGCGCCATCCATGTGCAGGCCGCCGTTGAACTCGATGTCGCCGCGGATCGTCGTGCCTTCCGCGACCAGGGTGGTGATGGCCGCGACGCCGTGGCCATTGCGTTTCTCACTGCCGATCATTTTCTGTCTCCGCGGCCTTGATGGCCTCGTTCCAAGGGAATTCCGGCTCGGCACGGCCGCCATCGCCCTCTGCGCTGACGCGCACGCGATTCGGTTCGAAACCTTCGGGAAGCATGATGGTGCCTTTGACCTGCTGAAAATACTTGAACGAGTACTCGATTCCGTTGTTCGCCGGCTGTTGCGCGAGCTGGTTCCAGTTGACGGTCTCCAGCTTGCCGGCCGAAATGCCGGAAACGCTCACGGTCAGCCGACCGCGCGTCTCGGGTCCGCGCTTGAAGTTCTGGGTCAGCGTGGCGCTGAAGTTCCACGCCCGCGAATCGGCCACCGGGCGCATCGCCAGCGCGTGCACGGCGAGGCCTTCGCGCTTCGCGCCACCGACCAGGCGCCCATAGAACGCGAGATCGGCGCGCACGCCGGCGATTTCCTCCTCGCGGTCGCGCAAGGTGCGCTGCAGATCGACAAGCGCGGCCTTGGCCACCTGCTCGGAGCGCTCCAGCATCGCGATACGCGATTTGAGGGCGTCGACGTCGGCCGCATGGGCGACGGATTCCCCCTTCGTGCTTTCAGGAACATCACGCGTTATCCACAGCGTGGTGACGGCGACCGCCATCAACAATGTTCCAATCCAGATCACGCCCATGAGCAGGCGGTTCCGACGCGACTGCGCAGGATTGATCTGGCGAATGATGAATCGCGGGAAGGTCATCGATGCGCTGGCTGGGCAAAGCTGAATGGAATCCGGTTATAGCGAGCACGGCGAACCGGCGTCAAGCAACGTTATACTTTGAGGTTCGTTGCGAATGAGTGAAGCGGATGCTCTGGCTCAAGGCCTTTCATGTGATTTTCGTGGTGACCTGGTTCGCCGGCCTGTTCTATCTGCCGCGTCTGTTCGTCTATCACGCCGAGGCCAGCGAGCCGGTCGTGCGCGAGCGCCTGAAGATCATGGAACGCCGCCTGCTGGTCATGACCCATATCGGAGCCGTGCTCAGCATCGTCTTCGGACTGGCCCTGGTGTTCTGGTGGATGAAGACCAGCCCGAGCTACCTGATGCAGGGTGGCTGGTTCCACGCCAAGCTGCTGCTGGTGCTCGGCCTGCTGGTCTATCACACCCTGCTCACGGCCATGACCCGGCGCTTCGCACGCGACGGCAACACGCGATCCAGTCGCTGGCTGCGCCTGTTCAACGAGGTGCCCGTGCTGTTCCTGTTCGGCATCGTGATCCTGGTCATCGTCAAACCGTTCTGATCGGTCGCGGCACGCTGATATAGTCGGGATTCGCCCGAGGGGGGTCGCATGCACGCGAGGGAAAGGGGCCCGGATCAGCTGCGTAGATCGCTGATCATGCAATTGGCGCAACGCACTGCCGAACTGGGCCGCTGCGGCATGGCGCTTTGCCGGAACGGCTGGGACGTCAATGCCGCGCTGCTGCTGGCGGAAGATGCAGAACGCCTGGCCAATACCAGCCGCCGGCTGGATGACAGGGCAACCGCCGGGCAACTGGAAACCCTCGCCGAGCACCTGTGGGCCGTGCTCGATCCACCGCTGATGCCGGATGCCGCCGCAACGGTGGCGATCCTCGCGCTGCTCGAGACGGTTGCCGCGCATGTGGATGAGAGCGCTCCGTCGATGCCATCCGTCGCCAGCGCGCTTTTCGGCTACGCAGCCAGCGAGGAAAACGGCTTTCCGCTGCTGGTGCGTCCGCCTGCGGACTACTGGCAACGTTTCGCCACTTTGCCACGCGGGGGCAGCGCCGAACGTGCGGGCGATCCTGCACGGATCACGACTGCGGTAGCCCCCGAACAGGCGGGTACGGCGCCGGAACCGGACGACGCGCCCGCGAGCGTCGTCGGGACACCGCCGCCGATCACGGC
>JBEBXZ010000348.1:0-3614 GCA_040391335.1 Dokdonella fugitiva
GTTCGTTGTTGAACGCGGTGTTGATAGCAGTTGCCATGTTGCTGATTGGATGGCAGGTATTCCGACGGCTCGAAGCCCACTTCGAGGATTTCCTGTGAGCGACGTCCTGATCCACGCGGTCGGCCTCGGCAAATCCTATCCCAAGGCACATCGTTCATCCGATCGTCTGCGCGCACTCGGTCGTTGGTTGCGCGGGCGGGAAGATACGGATACGCAGAGTGTGCTGCGAGATGTCACGATCGACGTGCGGCGTGGCGAATCGGTCGCGGTCATTGGCGAGAACGGTGCGGGCAAGTCGACCCTGCTCAAGCTGATCACGCGCGTTCTGACGCCGACGACGGGAAGCGTGACGGTGGATGGGACGGTGGGAGCGCTGCTTGAACTCGGCGCGGGCTTTCATCCCGAATACAGCGGTCGCGACAACATCGCGATGTCCGCGGCCTTGCATGGGTTGTCGAAAGCGCAGCTCGAAGAACGTCTGCCGGAGATCATCGCGTTCGCGGATATCGGCAACTACATCGACGAACCGGTCAAGCACTATTCGTCGGGCATGGTGGTGCGCCTCGGCTTTGCGGTCGTGGCGTCGCTGAAACCCGATCTCCTGATTACCGACGAGGTGTTGGCGGTTGGCGATGAATCGTTCCAGAAGAAATGCGTGCGCTGGATGGAAGACTATCTCGCCGGTGGCGGAACCTTGTTGTTCGTCTCGCACAGCATGTATCACGCACAGAAGTTGTGCCAGCGCGCGCTGTGGCTCAGTCATGGCGAGGTTGCAGGATATGGCGACGTCTTCGAGGTAACCCAGGCCTATCTCGCCTGGCACGAACGCAAGCACAAGGCGAGCGACCAGCCGTCCGTCTCGAAATCCGGTCTGGAATTCGAGATCAATGGCATCGAAATGAATGGCGAGGCAGGCGAGCAGACGACGATCCTGCAGATGGGCGATACCCTGCATATCCGTCTGCACCTTCGTTCACGCGATGGTCGCGTGCCGATCGCCTTGTTCGGCATCGCGCGCGCCGATGGAACGCCGGTGTACGGCGTAAGCACCGAAATGGACCAGGTCCACGTCATTGCCGATGGCCTCGGTGGCTACGTGGCCGGGATCGAGTTCCCGGAGCTTGTACTTTTGCCCGGCAGCTACAATCTCGCAGCACATGTACTGGATCCGGAAGGACTGCGGATGTTCGATACCTTGTATCGCCCAATTACCATCCGCGGTGAGTCACGCGAATTCGGCATGGTGCGGCTTGCGCATCGCTGGAAGTCCTCGGGGGATGAGGGGCATGACTGACGAAATACCGGGCCTCGAGTTCACCGGCGAGCGATTCACGCCCGAATGCGTGCGCGAGATCTGGTACGAGCACTGGCATCGCTATGCATTCGCCCTGCCACTGGTGCGCGGCAAGCGCGTTCTCGATGCGGCTTGCGGCGAAGGCTATGGTTCCAACCTGTTGGCCTCCGCAGCCGTCCAGGTGACCGGTGTCGACATTTCGCCGGAAGCCGTAGCGCACGCGCGCGCGCGCTACGCCGGGAAGTCCAATCTCTCGTTTTGCGTCGGCGATGCGTCGGTGCTGGATTTTCCCGATCGCAGTTTCGATGTCGTGGTTTCGTTCGAGACGCTGGAGCATCTTGCCGCGCAGCAGGAACTGGTCGCCGGTTTTGCGCGCGTCCTGGCCGACGATGGCGTGCTGCTGATTTCCTCGCCGGACAAGGCGAACTACAGCGACGTCGCCGGCTTCCGCAACGAATTCCATGTGCGTGAGCTGTATCGCGAGGAATTGCTGGAGTTGCTCGGAGCACAGTTCCCGCAGATCCGCCTGTACGCGCAGAAGCTGCTGTTCCAGTCGGCCATGTGGTCCCTGGATGGCAGTGGCGAGGGAAGTGCCGTCGCAACCGCTTCCGCCGCCGGGGTCGTGATCGAGCCGGGTTTCGACTATGCGCCGCTCTACTATATCGCGGCCTGTTCCCGGCAGGACCTGCCGGGGACGCTGCCGGCAAGCTCGTGGTTTGGTGATCGCGAGGAATCGGTCTATTCGCATTACAATGGCGAAGTACGCAAGAACATGAGTGCCGGCGCGCGTATCGCCGAACTTGAGGCCGAAGTCGAACGACTGCGCCAGACCCCCGCAACCGCTGCGCCATCCCGATGGCTGCGCTGGCTGCGCCGATGAGCCACCAAGAATCCATGAATAGAACGCCCGAGTTCCAGGTCAGCTACGGCAATACGAATTTTGCCGCCACCCCGCGACGCCCATCACCCGATGCGCCGTTGTACGCGGCTGTCGACGCAATGGTCGCACCATTGTCGAGCGACGAATTCGCCTTCATTTCGAAGGAATCCGGCGAGCGCCAGGTATTGAGCCATCACGTGCTGCAGACGATGGATCAGTGTCGCGAATTCCGCTCGCTTGATGAACACGTGGCGCGCGTCGCCGCGGTTGTGCCGGGGCTTACCCAGCACGAGCGCATCCGCAAGGGGCTTGAGGGACTCGCAGCCAGCGGCCTGCTGGTTTCCGATAGTGACTATCTGGCCGGCCTCGAGCGTGCCCCGGAAACTGCGCCGCGCAGCCTGCATGCGATCTATATCCGCGCTTGCGATCGTCCCGCGCAATTGCGCCTGCTGCTCAATTCGCTGGCCGACTATGAGCGCAAGTTCCGTGCGGCGCGCCTGATCGTGTTGCTGGATGATTCGGTCGAAGAAAGCAATCGCGATCTGAACCGCGATCTGCTGCGCGAATTCGCGCGCGCGGTCGGTAATCCCGTCAGCTACGTCGGTCCGGCCGAACGCGTGAAACTGCGCGAACGCCTGCTCAAGATCGTGCCCGCCGCCAGGGACAGTCTCGAATGGCTGCTTGATCGCGGCAAGCGCACGCGTCGCGCAGGGGGTGGCCGTTCGTGGAACCTCGCCTTGCTGCTTTCCGCAGGGCGCATGTTCGCGATGCTGGATGAGGATTTCCGTTTTCCGCTGCGTCGTCATGCGGATACGCGCGATGGCCTCGAACCGAATCCCGCGCAAGCGGCTTCCGCACGTTTCTATCGTCGCCTCGACGATGCGCTTGCGGCGGGCGAGGAAGATGCGCAGGACCCGTTCGAGCTGCATCTCGCCGTCTGCGGTGATCGCCTTGGGGCGGCGCTCCAGCGTGAAGAATATCGCCTCGATCGGAATAGTTTGCGCGGTATCAATCTCGGGCGTCTGGAGCATCTGCGCGGTGATGCGCGCGTGCTCTACAGCTTGAACGGAACCTGTGGCAGTTCCGGCGCCGAGAGTGCGCTCTGGCTCTACCATCTCGATGCCGACAGCCGCGCGGAATTCTGGGGCGATCGCGACGCCTACTTGCGCAACGTCGAAGCGCAGAGCCTCTGGTATGGATGCTTGCGCGCCAAGCCTGCACCCACCGCGTACTTCTCGCCATTCCTGTTCGACAACCGCGAGCTGTTGCCGTGCACGAATCCGGATGGTCGCGGTGAAGATGGCCTGGCCAGCGCGGCAACGCGCTTCTGCCGTCCGGAATCGATCGTGATGCACCTGCCCACCGCCATCGGCCACGCGCAGGAAACCGCGCGCAAGCGTTCCGAGGTGACCATGGCCGCGCATACGCCGCGCTTCAATC
>JBEBXZ010000349.1:0-3592 GCA_040391335.1 Dokdonella fugitiva
GTCACCCTGGGCCTGCTGGTCACCTTCCATGAGTTCGGTCATTTCATCGTCGCGCGCTGGTGCGGCGTCAAGGTGCTGCGCTTCTCGGTCGGCTTCGGCAAGCCGCTGTGGATGCGCCGCGACCGCCACGGCACCGAATTCGCGATCGCCGCCATCCCGCTTGGCGGCTACGTCAAGATGCTCGACGAACGCGAAGGCGACGTGTCGGCCAGCGACCTCGAACAGGCGCACAACCGCAAGCCCGTGCTGCAACGCATGGCGATCGCCGCCGCCGGGCCTGCATTCAACCTCGTTTTCGCGGTCGCCGCATTCTGGCTGATGTTCGTCGTCGGCAAGCCGGATTTCCTGCCGATCGTCGCGGCGCCAACCGGCATCGCCGCCGAGGCGGGCATCCAGGCCGGCGACCAGCTGGTCGCGGTCAACGGCGCTCCGATCGATTCCTGGAGCAAGGCGCTGCAGAAGCTCGGCGAGAACGCGGTTGGCCGCAACGATGTGCGCGTCGACGTGACCACCGCGCAAGGCCAGTCGGCTTCGCGCACGCTGGCTTTCAGCCGCCTGTCCACCGACGTCGGCGAGAAACAGCTGTACGACGCGATCGGCCTCAGCCTGCAGCGCCGCGAATTGCCGGCTGTCATCGGTCGTCTCAGCAAGGATCTGCCGGCTGCGGCGGCCGGGCTCGAGGTCGGCGACCGCCTGCTGCGCATCAATGGCCGGGAAGTTTCGGGTTTCAGCGATATCGAGAAGCTGATCCCTGAAGAAGCCGCAAAAAATCCAAGACTCGCCCTGGTCGTGCAGCGCGGCAACGAACAGTTCGACATCCAGCTCGACGCCATCACCCGCACCACGGCGGACGGCAAGTCGCAGTACATCATCGGTATCGGCTCGCCCGATGCGCACGATGCGACCCTGCAGTACGGCGTGCTCGATGCGATTCCGCGAGCGTTCGCGGAAACCTGGGACGTGACCCTGAGTTCGCTCAACATGCTCAAGATGCTGGTGGTCGGCAAGGCCAGCCTCGAGAACCTGTCCGGACCGATCACCATCGCCCGCTTTGCCAATGGCTCGGCGCAGCTCGGCTTCGCATGGTTCGTCCAGTTCCTCGCGATCATCTCGCTTTCGCTCGCCATCATGAACTTGCTGCCGATCCCGATCTTGGACGGCGGACACCTGCTGTATTACCTTATCGAACTGATCAAAGGCAGTCCGGTGAGTGAACGCACCCAGATCGCCGGCCAGTATGTTGGTCTGATGATGCTGGTCGCCTTCATGGGACTGGCCTTCTACAACGATATCCTGCGGCTCGTGCCCTGAGCCGGATCTGCCCAACAACAACGGAAGCGGCGCGCCCTCGCCGCAAGCCTGCCCTGTCCCAACGGAAGTGACGATGAAGCGTATCGCCGCCCTACTATTGCTCGCCTGGTTCAGCAGCCAGGATGCCTTGGCATTCGACACGTTCACCGTGTCCGATATCCGCATCGACGGCCTCTCGCGCATTGCGTCCGGCACGGTGTTCACCTATCTGCCGGTCGAAAAAGGCGACACCCTGACTCCGGAACGTGCCGAACAGGCGATCCGCGCGCTCTACAGGACCGGATTCTTCAACGATGTCAGCCTTGCCCGGCAGGGCGACATCCTGGTCATCACGCTGCAGGAGCGCCCGTCGATCTCGAAGATCGCGATCCGCGGCAACAAGGACCTGAAGGAAGAGGACCTGCGCAAGGGGCTCAAGGGCATCGGCCTCACCGAAGGCGAGACGTTCGAGCGCCTCAAGCTCGATTCGGTGCAGCAGGAACTGACCCGCCAGTACTACAACCGCGGCAAGTACAACGTTTCGGTCAAGACTTCCGTGGTCAACCTCGACCGCAACCGCGTCGAGGTCGCGATCAACATCGTCGAAGGCAAACCGGCCAAGATCAAGCACCTCAACATCGTCGGCAATGAGTCGTTCAAGGCCAAGGCGATCCGCGAGGACTTCCAGTCGACGACGAGCAACTGGACGTCGTGGTACTCGAAGGACGACCAGTACTCGCGCGAGAAGATGTCCGGCGACCTGGAACGGCTCTCGTCGTTCTATCTCGATCGCGGTTACGTCGATTTCTCGATCGACTCGACCCAGGTCTCGATGAGCCCGGACAAGCGCAAGATGTATGTCGTCGCCAATATCGAGGAAGGCGAGGTCTACACGGTCACCGACATCAAGCTGACCGGCGACCTGATCCTCAACGACGACGACCTGCGCAAGCAGCTGTCGATCAAGACCGGCGAGATTTTCTCGCGGCGCAAGGTCGAGCAGTCGGCCGATGCGATCACCGCCGTACTCGCCAACATCGGGTATGCCTTCGCCGAGGTCAATCCGGTTCCCGAGATCAACCGCGAAACGCGGGAAGTCGGACTCAATTTCCAGATCGTTCCGGGCAAGCGCGTCTATGTGCGCCGCATCGCGTTCAAGGGCAACCTGCATACCGAGGACGAAGTCGTGCGCCGTGAAATGCGCCAGCTCGAAGGCGCGTGGTACTCGCAGGCGGCGATCGATCGTTCGAAGATCCGCCTGCAACGCCTGGGCTTCTTCAAGAATGTGCAGCTCGACACACCACGCGTACCGGGCTCGGAAGACCAGGTCGACGTCAACGTGACGCTTGAGGAGCAACCTTCCGGCAGCTTCACGTTCGGCCTCGGCTATTCGCAGGTGCAGGGCCTGATCACCAGTATCGCCGTGCAACAGAACAACTTCTTCGGCACCGGCGACCGCATCGGCCTGACCCTGCAGCGCAGCTCGTACCTCAAGCGCTACAGCATCTCGTATTTCGAACCGTACCTCACCGATGACGGTATCGGCCTCGGTTATGACATCGCCCACCGCGAATTCGATTCGGGACAGGCGAACATCGCCAACTACCTGACCAACTCCGATTCGTTCAGCATGTATCTCGGCCTGCCGCTGACCGAGAGCGATACGTTGAACACGCGTTTCGGCATCAGCCAGACGTCGATCACGACGTTCGGATCAACGCCACGCGCATTCGTCGATTACCTGAGGGCGCTCAACCACAATACGTTCCATACCTGGAGCACCGAATTGTCGTGGGCGCACGATACGCGCAACAAGTACTGGAACCCGACGCGCGGCTCGCTGCAGACCGTTTCGCTCGAAGCCAGCCTGCCGGGATCCACGGCGGAATACTTCAAGCTCAACTACCGCTATTCGCAGTACTACCCATTGACCGAGAAGCTCACCTTCCTCGGCACCGCCTCGGTCGGCTACGGCGGAAGCTATCGCGGCGTCTACCGCACCACGGTCGATGATTCGCAGGATCCCGAAGTCATCGTCCAGTACGGTGCGCGCGGCCTGCCGTTCTTCGAGAATTTCTTCGCCGGTGGCAGCTCCGACGTGCGTGGCTTCCGCGACAACACGCTGGGCCCGATCGACACCACGATTCCGGGTTATCGCCAGCCGATGGGCGGCGCCTTCAAGACGGTCGCCACCGCGGAAGTGATCTTCCCGACGCCGTTCGTCAAGGAAAACGACAACACGACGCGCCTCTCCTGGTTCCTTGACGTCGGCAACGTGTTCAAGGACTACAACGCGTTCAGT
>JBEBXZ010000350.1:0-3575 GCA_040391335.1 Dokdonella fugitiva
CACGCGCAGGGCCGAGCAGCGCTGGCCCGCCGAATCGAACGCCGAGGCGACGACGTCCTTGACCAGTTGCTCGGGCAGCGCCGAGGAGTCGGCGATCAGGGCGTTCTGGCCACCGGTTTCGGCGATCAGCGCGGCGATCGAGGAATCGCGCGCAGCCAGCGTGCGGTTGATCGTCCATGCCGTGGCGGTCGAGCCGGTGAAGCAGACGCCCGCGACTTCCGGACGCGTGAGCAAGGTGCTGCCGAGCGTCGAACCCTTGCACGGCAGGAACTGCAGCACCTCTTCGGGAACGCCGGCCTCGTGCAGCAACTTGATGGCGGCGTAGCCGATCAGCGTGGTCTGGTCGGCCGGCTTGGAAATCACGCTGTTGCCGGCAGCGAGCGCGGCGACCACCTGGCCCATGAAGATCGCCAGCGGGAAGTTCCACGGGCTGATGCAGACGAAGACGCCGCGGCCGTGCAGGAACAACTGGTTCGATTCGCCGGTCGGTCCGGGCAGGGTTTCCGGCTGGGCGAACAGGCGGCGCGCCATCGTTGCGTAATAGCGGCAGAAATCGGCGGCTTCGCGCACTTCCGAGATCGCGGCGGGCACGGTCTTGCCGGCTTCGCGAACGGCGAGTGCGATGAATTCGGCGCGACGCGATTCAAGCAGGTCGGCGGCGTGTTCGAGGATCTTCGCGCGACTCGCCGCGGGCAGGGCATTCCAGCCGGGTTGCGCGTCGACGGCATTCGCCAGCGCCTTCTCGATCGTGGCGACGTCCGCGCCGCGGCTTTCGCCGATCACGCGGCGGCGATCCGATGGATCGGTCACCTGCTTCGGCGCGCTGCTGCTGGTCGCGCCCGGCACCAGAGGTGCCGATGACCACGGGCGGCGGGCGGCGTTCACGCTGTCGGCCAGCGTGCGCAGTTCATTGTCGTTGGCGAGATTGACGCCCATGGAGTTCTTCCGTTGTTCGCCGAACAGTGCGATCGGCTGGGGGATGCGCGGATGCGGTTTGGAATCGAGGTGACGCACGACTTCGCAAGGATCGGCGACGAGGTCGCGGATCGAAACATCTTCATCGACGACGCGGTTGACGAAGCTGGTGTTCGCGCCGTTTTCGAGCAGGCGGCGCACGAGATACGGCAACAGGTCCTCGTGGCTGCCGACCGGGGCGTACACGCGGCAGGGCACGTCGAGATTCTTCGGGCCGATCACTTCGGCGTAGAGATCCGCGCCCATGCCGTGCAGGCGCTGGTGCTCGTACGGGCGACCACGCGAGAAATGGTGGATCGCCGCGATCGTGTGCGCGTTGTGCGTGGCGAACTGCGGGTAGATCAGGCCGGCGCCGACTTCGAACATCTGCTTCGCGCAAGCCAGGTAGGAGATGTCGGTATTCGGCTTGCGCGTGTACACCGGATAGCCGAACAGGCCGAGTTCCTGCGCGCGCTTGATCTCGGAATCCCAGTACGCGCCCTTGACCAGGCGCACGCACCAGCGGCGGTTGGCCTTGCGCGCGGTTTCGGCCAGCCAGTCGATCACGAATGGCGCGCGCTTCTGGTACGCCTGCACGGCCAGGCCAAAGCCGTTCCAGCCTTCGAGGGAGGGATCGGCGAATACCGCGCCGATCACGTCGAGCGACAGTTCGAGACGATCCGACTCTTCCGCATCGACGGTCATGCCGATCGCATTGGCCATCGACAACTGGGCCAGTTCGAGCACGCGCGGGATCAGTTCGGAGAGCACGCGGGCGCGGTTCGGCACGTCGTAGCGCGGATGGATCGCCGACAGCTTGACCGAGATCGACGGTGCGTCGAGAACGTCTTTCCACGGACCGCGCTTGCCGAGCGCGGCGATCGCATCGCGATACGCCTGCATGTAGCGGTCCGCATCCTTCTGCGTCAACGCCGCTTCGCCGAGCATGTCGTAGGAATAGCGGTAGACGCTGTTTTCCTTGTCCTCGGAGCGATCCTGCGCTTCCTCGATCGTGCGCCCCATGACGAACTGGTGACCCATGATGCGCATCGCCTGGCGCACGGCAAGGCGAATGACGGGTTCACCCGCGCGCCCGATCAAACGCTTGAGCGCGCCGCTGAAATTGCTGCGCGTCTCCTCGGCGAGATTGACCAGGCGCCCGGTCAGCATCAGTCCCCAGGTCGAGGCATTGACGAACAGCGACTCGCTCGCGCCGACGTGCTTCTTCCAGTTGGCCTCGCCAAGCTTGTCGCGAATCAGCTTGTCCGCGGTTTCCGAATCGGGGATGCGCAGCAATGCTTCGGCCACGCACATCAGCAGCACGCCTTCCTCGCTGGAAAGGTCGTACTCGCGCATGAAGGATTCGACCGCACTCTGGTTGACCGCCTTGGCGCGCACGCGGGCGACCAGTTCGGAGGCCCTGGCCAGCACGAGTTCGCGTTCGGCCGGCGGCAGGCTGGCCTGGGCCAGCAGGTCGTTGACCGCTTCGGTTTCATCGCGCGACCAGGCGGCGGTCATGCGCGCACGCGCCGGATCGGTCGCGGCCGGCAGTTCGGAAGAGAGGATTTCGCTCACGGTGGTGGGCTACTCGCGTGTTGCGGCAAGGCGGCGGCAGGCCGCGGGGCCGCTAGTGTAGTGAGCGCGATGCAGCGGGCCAAGGGCGGGCTGCGACAGATTGACGCGCGCAATCGGGGGGCATTGGCCGTGTTGTCCTTGCCGCTGCCGCGGACCGTCCACTATCATTCCGAGGTTCCATGCATATCGTTTCGACGGGCGATGCGCTTTGACCCGTCAATCGGGGTCATGAAGTGGGAATCCGGTTTCCGTGTCGAGTGCGCCCAGGTGGGCGTCAGTCGGTTCGAATGTTCAAAGTATTCAAGGTGATGGCAATGACGTCAGTTGGGATCTCGCGAATGCGCCGCGCGCTGGCTGCGCCGGCTCTGGTCGTATCGGCACTGCTGGCGAGCACCGCAGCACTGGCCAACCCCGAGCCATGGCAGCTCAATATGGGCAGGGGTGTCACGCAGACGTCCCGTGAAGTCCACGATATCCACATGGTCATGCTGTGGATCTGCGTGGTCATTGGCATCATCGTGTTCGGCATCATGTTCGTGGCCATGTTCCGCTTCCGCAAGTCGAAGGGAGCGGTCGCGGCGACCTGGAGCCACAGCACCAAGCTCGAGGCGGCCTGGACGATCATCCCGATCCTGATCCTGATCGGCAGCGCCTGGCCGGCCACCGCCCTGCTGATGCGCATGGCCGATACCTCGGAATCCGAGATGACGATCAAGGTCACCGGCTACCAGTGGAAGTGGCGCTATGAGTACGTCGACTACTTCGGCAAGCCGACCGGCATCAATTTCATGTCGAGCCTCGAAAGTACGTCGAATCGCGTGCGCCAGCTGAAATCGGGTCTCGATCCCCACGAGGTCAAGGTCGACGACCGTTCCACCTATCTGCTGGATGTCGATCGTCCGCTCGTGCTGCCCGTTGGCGTGAAGGTGCGTTTTGTCGTCACTGCCGACGACGTGATCCACTCCTGGTGGGTGCCGTCCCTCGGCTGGAAGCAGGACGCGATCCCCGGACTCATCAATTCCGCGTGGACCAGGATCGACGAAGCC
>JBEBXZ010000351.1:0-3574 GCA_040391335.1 Dokdonella fugitiva
GCTCGACGGGCGTTCGCTGCTGATGGATGACGTTGTCGCGATGCGTGTCCAGACGATGCGTCCGCTGCGGCAAAGTTCATCCAGCCACTGCTTCGAATAGTCGGTGATACGCGCCGGCAGAAGATCATTCTCCCAGGCCGAGGCGGCGGTTTCGAAGGCTTCAAGCTGAGCCAGGATGGCGGGCAGCGCTTCGGGTCCGTGCGCCTGGGTGTCCGATGAAATGCGCTGCCAGTCGAACAGAAAGCGCATGAAATCGCGCGGCTCGACCGGCTCGATCTCGCGGCGCAGGCGTTTGAGCGTATAGCGATGGATGCGTGCGAGCAGATGCCGTTCACACCATTCCTCATCCTGCGTTGCCGGCGTGAAGCGACCCCGCATCACATATCCTTCGGCTTCGAGCGCGATGAGCGCCGCCTGCGTGTCGCGAACGTCGAGGTCCAGGGAATCCACCAGCAGCGTGATGGTGACCGGACCCAGCGCGCCGAGGCGGCCACGCAGCAGATCGACCAGGGCCAGTTCGGGTGTCCAGAGGATCGCCGCAAATTCGGCAGGCGCTTCGATGGCGGGATCACAGCGCGCTTCGGGCCACACCGCGCGCAATGCGGGCAGGCGCTCGGCGGCGCACCAGACGACGGTCGCACTCGATTCGTTCGCTGCCTGTTGCAGTCGCGTCGCGCGCGCATCGTTGGCCAGCGCCTGCAGCCAGGTTTCCCAACCGGCGTTGCCCTGCGCTTCGTGATCCGTGATGAAGCCAAGCTCCATCAGCGCCTCATGCATCTCGTCCGCATCGCGCGGCTCGGGCCAGGCTTCCTCGCGCACGGTGTTGATGGCATCGACATCCAGCGCGCCGAGATCATCACTCGATGCGGGATCACTCCAGCGCCGCATCTGCACGGCTTGCGTGCGTCTTTCTTCGAGCGGCGCGTCATCGAGGAAGGCATAGGGTCGAGCGCCGAGAATCTCTGCCGCGAGCGGCGAGGGTTCGCGCAGGTCGCGTGCAAGGATCTCGATCGAACCATCCTCGAGTCCGCGCAGCAGGTCGAGCCAGCCTTCGGCATCCATTGCCTCGTGCAGGCAGTCGTCGAGCGTCTGTGCGACCAGCGGATGATCCGGGATCTGTCGTTCGCCGACGATGTTTTCGAGGCAGGCCACCTGATCGGGAAATACCGTGGCCAGCAGATCCTCGGCCTTCATGCGCTGCAATTGCGGGGCGGTGCGCGTGCCGCCGGTGTAGCGCGGCAGGGCCAGTGCGGTGGTGGCGGCCCAGCGCCAGCGCGCGCCAAACAACGGCGCATCGAGCAGGGCCTGGATCAGCACGTCCTGTGCGCTGGCCGAATGCAGATATCGTGAAACCTCGATCAGCGGAAAGCTGTGGCTGGTCGACAGGGACAGGATGATCGCATCCTCGGTCGCGGCCGCCTGCAGCTCGAAATTGAAGGTGCGGCAGAACCGCTTGCGCAGGGCCAGGCCCCAGGCCTTGTTGATGCGGCTGCCGAACGGCGCATGGATGATCAGCTGGGTGCCGCCCGATTCGTCGAAGAAACGTTCGATGACGATGCGTCGTTGCGTGGGCAGCGCACCGAGCGCACCCTGCGCGCGCGCGAGATAGTCGACGAGTTGCTGCGCGGCGCCGCGATCCAGGCCCAGCGTTTCGACCAGCCACGCGCGTGCGGCGGCGATGCCGCACGCGCGGCCGGGAATGCTGTCCGGCGCTTCGAGAGGGACCGCATTGTCGCTTTCTGGATGATGTTGTCCGTGGAGCGGCGATGGATGGGTGCCGGCGAGCGCCGCGATCAGATGCTGTTCGATCTCCTCGCGCAGGCGCGATACACCGAACGAAAGTTCATCGCTGCGTCCCGGTGCCTCGGCGATCCAGAATGGGATGCTCGGCGGCGCGCCCTGCGCATCCTCGACGCGCAGCTTGCCGCGTTCGACGCGCAGGATGCGATAACTCGTGTTGCCGAGCTGGAAGATGTCTCCCGCCATGCTCTCGACCGCGAAATCCTCATGCACGCTGCCGACCGTGATCGCCTGTGGTTCGACGATCACGGCGTAATCGGCCGTATCGGGAATCGTGCCGCCCGAGGTGATCGCGGTCAGCCGCGCATTGCGCCGACCCTTGATGCGGCCGTGTACCGCGTCGCGATGTATGTAGCCCGCGCGTGGCCCGCGCCGCGTCGTGAAGCCATCGGCCAGCATGCGCACGGTCGCATCGAAATCCCTTCTTGCGAGTGCGCGGTAGGGCCATGCGCGGCGCAGCCAGTCGAACAGCGCGCCTTCATCCCATTCACCACAGGCAGCCTCGGCGACGATCTGCTGGGCGAGCACGTCGATCGGGGCAAGCGGTATTTTCAGCGCGTCGAGTTCGTTGCGCCGGATGCAGTCGAGCAAGGCGGCGCATTCCACCAGATCGTCGCGCGACAACGGGAACAGGCGACCTTTCGGCGTCGCGCCGACCGCATGACCCGAGCGTCCAACACGTTGCAGGAAGGCTGCAATCGCATGCGGGGAGCCAAGCTGGCAGACCAGATCGATGTCGCCGATATCGATGCCGAGTTCGAGCGACGCAGTCGCCACCAGTACCTTGAGTTCGCCACGTTTGAGGCGTTGCTCGGCATCGAGGCGCAGTTCCTTCGCCAGCGAACCGTGGTGCGCGGCGACCTGCGGTTTGCCGAGGCGTTCGCCGAGATGCCGCGCCACGCGTTCGGCCATGCGCCGTGTATTGACGAAGACCAGCGTCGTGCGATGCACGTCGACCTGCTGCGCGAGACGGTCGTAGACAAGTTCCCAGACCTCGTTCGACATGATGGCTTCGAGCGGCACCGGCGGCAGCTCGATGGCCAGATCCCGTCGTCGCACGTGACCACTGTCGATGATCGCGCAATCGGGTGCGCCGTCGCGGCCTACGTGGCTCGCACCGACGAGGAAGCGTGCGACTTCGTCGATCGGCTTCTGCGTGGCCGACAGGCCTATGCGCAGCAGGCGTCGCTGGCACAGCGCTTCGAGGCGTTCCAGAGTCAGTGCCAGATGACTGCCGCGCTTGTTGCCGGCGATCGCATGGATTTCATCGACGATGATGGAACGCGTGCCACCGAGCATGAGCCGCCCGGACTCCGAACCGAGCAGTACGTACAGCGATTCGGGTGTGGTGACGAGGATGTGCGGTGGCTTGCGCAGCATGCGCTGGCGTTCGGCTTGCGGCGTGTCGCCGGTGCGCACGCCGGTGCGGATCTCGACATCGGCATGGCCGAGGCGTTCGAGTTCGGCGCGGATGCCGGCCAGCGGGGCCTCGAGATTGATCGCGATGTCGTTCGACAGTGCCTTGAGCGGCGAGACGTAGATGACGAGGGTCTGCTCGGGCAGGCCGCCGTCGATGCCCTCGTGCACCAGGGCATCGATCGCGGAAAGAAACGCGGCCAGCGTCTTGCCGGAGCCGGTCGGCGCCGCGATCAGCGCATGCCGACCCGCGCGGATCGCCGGCCAGGCTTCCATCTGCGCGGGAGTCGGCGCATCGAACGTACGGGCGAACCACGCCGCGACGGCGGGATGGAAGTCTCTGGGGAGCGCGGATGAG
>JBEBXZ010000352.1:0-3572 GCA_040391335.1 Dokdonella fugitiva
AGCGCCGCTTGCGTCGCGAGTTCGAACTCGCCCGCCGCATGCAGAAATCGCTGTTGCCGAAACGCCGTCGCGATGGTTTTCCGCTGCTCGGCATGAACCTGCCGGCACACGAGATTTCCGGTGATTTTTACGATCATTTCGACTTGCCGGATGGGCGCGTCGGTTTCGTCATCGGCGATGTTTCCGGCAAGGGACTCGATGCCGCCCTGCTCATGGTGCGCGCGGCTTCGCTGCTGCGCTGGGTCGGCAAGGACGGGCTCGCACCCGCGCAATGGCTGCGCCGGGTCAACGAGGAACTGTGCCAGACCAGCATGGACGGACGCTTCGTCTGCGCCCTGGTCGGGCATGTCGACCGGGCCGGCAAGCAGGCGCGGATCGCCGGCGCGGGTTTCCCGCCGGCCCTGCTGCATCGGGCCGGCATGTTCGCCGAATACCCCTCCGGCGGCGCGCCGCTCGGCATCCTGCCGGAAATGGATTTCAGCGAGCACGTGATCGAAATCGGCGAGGGCGCGCTCTACTGCTTTTCCGACGGGATGACCGACGTGCGCGATGCGCAGCGCCGCATCATTGGCGCCGACGGCGTGCGCGAACTGATCACCCGGCACGCAGACTCGTCGCCGGGCCCGCGCCTGCGCGCGATGTTTTCCGAGCTCAAGCACCTGCGCCTGGTCGATGACACGACGGTGCTGCTGGTCGAGAAATCGCGCCCGCACGGCCCGGAAATCCTCTTGCGCCGCCAGTTTCCGGCGCAGCCCGGGCAGATGCGCGAAATGCGCGGCATCCTGCGTCACGCGCTGGATGATGCGGGTATCGACCATGCATTGCGCGATAGACTCGTGCTTGCGGTGGACGAGGCCTGCTGCAACATCATCCGCCACGCCTATGGGCCGCAGCGTCATGGGGATATCGAATTGCGCGTCAGCAACGAGCACGGCCTGCTCGAGTTCCGGCTGCGTGACTTTGCCCCGCCGGTCGATCCCTGCTGCATTGCGGCCAAGCCGCTCGGGGAATGTCGTGCGGGCGGGCTCGGCGTCGCCCTGATCGATTCGGTCATGGATGACTGGAACATCCAGGCGCTGCCCGATGGGCGCGGCAACCGCCTGCTCATGCACAAGCGCATCGAACAGACGCATTTTCTCGGGGACGAACAGGAATGAACGGGATCGAGCAGGAAAGCAGGGATGGACGCACGCTGATACGCCTCAGTGGCGAGGTGGACCTTTCGTGGTCGCAACAGGTGAGGAAGGCCGTGCTCGATGCGCTGGCTGGCAGCCGCCAGGTCGGCGTCGTGCTCAGCGAGGTCAGCTATATCGATTCCTCGGGGATCGCCGCGCTGGTCGAAGGTTTCCAGAACGCGCGCACGCACGGTCGCGGATTCGCGCTCGTCGCAGTCAGTGACGCGGTGCGCGCTGTGCTCGAACTGGCGCGGCTCGATCGCGTATTCCCCTTGGTCGCCGACGTGGATGCGATCCCGGATGCGACGGCGGTGCCGGCTTGGAAGCCCTGAATCGCCCGCTCGCCCGGCTCGGGCGGGCCACGTTCGCGGCACTCTCGGCGCTCGGCTATGCCGCGATGCTGCTGCTCGAATCGCTGTACCTCAGTGCATTCGGCTGGCGCATCGGCCAGCCGGTGCGCCTGCGCTCGATCTTCGAGCAGATGCGCCAGATCGGCGTCGATGCCTTGCCGATCACCTGCCTCCTCGCATTCACGGTCGGCATCATGCTCGGCATCCAGTTCGTTTCCGCGCTCGGTGAGTTCGGCGCGCAATCCCAAGTGGTGCTGGCGGTAGCCAAATCGGTGACGCGCGAATTCGGTGCATTGATCACCGCGATCCTCGTTGCCGGACGCTCGGGTTCGGCGCTCGCCGCGCGCATCGGATCGATGAGCGTCTCGCAGGAAGTCGACGCGCTGGAAGTGATCGGCATCAACCCGATCCGCTACCTCGTCGCGCCGGCCCTGATCGCGATGCTCATCATGCTGCCGCTGCTGACGATCTGCGCCGATGCGGTCGCGATCTTCGGCGCGGCGCTGTACAGCGCACCCGCGCTCGACGTCACGCCGACCGCCTACATGCTGCAGACGATGGCGCTGCTCGATCCCGGCGATCTCGGCCAGGGCATTGCCAAGAGTTTCGTCTTCGCGATCCTGATCACGCTGATCGGCGTCAGCACGGGGTTCTCGGTCAGCGGCGGCGCCGAAGGCGTCGGTCGCGCGACGACGCGCGCGGTCGTGCTTTCGATCTGCTGGATCATCATCGCCGACATGATCTTTTCGTTCTTTCTGAATCGATGACATGAATGCCGACGTGCCGCCGCCACTGATCGACTGCGCCCGGGTGTTGCGCTATGCCGTCGTCGACGAAAGTGTTCGATACACCCCGCGAGGAAAGCTGTTTGTCGATGGTGTCGAGGTGGGTGCTGTCCCTCGGTTGGCGGTCGTGCGCAATCTCGTCGACGATGAAGTCATGCTGCTTCACTGCGACGAGACATGGAATAGCCTCGCAGTTTCAGGTGGCGGCAGCATCGACGATGTGACGGCTCATGCGAACCATCGCTATCAGGGCCTGGCTGGAAAGTGGAACGATGCGCCCCATTCGGATGCGGACTTCGCGAAGGCGGTTTGCGACGAGTATGGTGACGATCGGTGCTCGTTCTGCGCTCGATTTTCCTTCCAGATCGATGCGCTGATGATCCGGGGAAATCGAGCGATGATCTGTGGTGATTGCGTCGACAGGCTGAATTCCACAATTGCGGAGAAGGTGGAGAAACCGCGTTGAGTGCGTCGCCCCTCATCGAAGTCGAAACACTCGAAGCCTGGTACGGCAAGCGGCGCATCCTCAATGGCGTCGATTTCAGCGTCAATGCGGGTGAGATCCGCGTCATCATGGGGGGCTCGGGTTCGGGCAAGAGCACCTTGTTGCGGCATATGCTGGGGCTGCATCGACCGGTTTCCGGTCGCGTGCAACTGTTCGGCACCGACATGGCGACTGCGAGTGATCGCGAGAAGCTCGACGTGCGCAAGCGCATCGGCGTTTCGTTCCAGGGCGGCGCGCTGCTGACGTCGCTGACGGTGGGCGACAACGTCGCGCTGCCGCTGCGCGAGCACACGACGCTCGATGAGCAGACGATCCGCATCATGAGCCGGCTCAAGCTCGAAGTGGTCAATCTCGGCGGGTTCCAGGACCTGATGCCGAGCCAACTGTCGGGCGGCATGGTCAAGCGCGCGGCGCTGGCGCGCGCGATCGTCATGGATCCGCGGCTGCTGTTCTTCGACGAGCCGTCGGCCGGACTCGATCCGGTGGTATCGGCGGAACTCGATGAGTTGATCCTGCGCCTGCGCGATGCCTTGCGCATGACGATCGTCGTCGTCACCCATGAACTCGAAAGCGCGTTCAAGATCGCCGACTCGATCACCGTGCTCGATCAGGGCGAAGTGCTGATGACCGGCACCACGCGCGAGGTGCGCGGCGCGGACAACGAGCGCATCCAGGATCTGTTGAACCGTCGACCGCGCGAAGTGCAGGTCGATGCCGACGAATACCTGCGCCGGCTGACCGGCGAGGAGCTCGCATG
>JBEBXZ010000353.1:0-3570 GCA_040391335.1 Dokdonella fugitiva
TTGCCGTGGCTGATCGGCACCGCACTGATCCATTCGCAGGCGGTCACCGAGAAGCGTGGCAGTTTCCGCGCCTGGACCCTGCTGCTCGCCATCTTCGCGTTCTCGCTGTCGCTGCTCGGCACCTTCCTCGTACGCTCCGGCGTGATCACTTCGGTGCATTCGTTTGCGAGTGATCCGGAGCGCGGCTTGTTCATCCTCGCGTTCCTGACCATCACGGTTGGCGGCTCGCTGCTGATCTATGCCTTGCGCGCCCCGAAGGTGACCGCTGGCCAACCCTTCGCCGCCATATCGCGCGAGACGCTATTGCTGGTCAACAACCTGCTGTTCACCTGCGCAGCGGCGATGGTCCTGCTCGGTACCCTGTATCCGTTGATTGGCGAGGCGCTGAATCTCGGTCGCATCTCGGTCGGACCGCCCTACTTCGGCGTCATGTTCGTACTGCTGATGGCGCCCGTCGCGCTGCTGATGCCATTCGGCCCGTTCCTGAAATGGCGCCAGGGCGATTTGCGCGCGAGCTTCCGTGCGTTGCGGCCCGCACTCGTACTGGCCGTGATCGCCGCCGCAACGGCGTGGCTGATCGCCGGCGAATTGCCGTTCAAGGGCATCGCCGGCGTTGCCGCGGCGATCTGGGTCGGCTTCGGCATCCTCTTGTATGCCGTGTCGCGTCTGCGCAATGCGCCTGCAGGACGTCGCTTCACGCCGGAAATGATCGGCATGATCCTCGCCCATTTCGGCGTCGGCATCTTCCTTGCCGGCGTGCTCGTCACCGAGGCAACCAGCATCGAAAAGGACGTGCGTCTCGACCAGTCGGAAACCGCGACCCTAGGTGCCTATACCTTCCGCTTTGATGGCGTGAAGCATACGGAAGGCCCGAACTTCATCGCCGACGAAGGCACGATCACCGTGACCCGTGATGGCGGCACGGTCGCCGTACTGCATCCGCAAAAGCGCCAGTACAGCAAGAATGCGCAGATCCAGACCGAATCGGATATCGACCCCGGCTTCACCCGCGATCTGTATGTCGCTCTCGGCGAACCGCTCGGCGAGAATGGCGCATGGTCGGTGCGTGTCTACCTCAAGCCGTTCATCCGCTGGATCTGGCTCGGTGCGCTGTTCATGATGTTCGGTGGCTTCGTCGCCGCCGCCGACCGCCGCTTCCGCGTCGTGCGCAACGACAATCCCGTCGTCGCCGATCCGACCACCCCAGACGCGACGCAAGTCGCAGGAGCCCGCGCATGAATACGCGCCTGCTGCCCCTGGCCGGATTTGCCCTCCTCGTTGCACTGCTGGGCTTCGGCATCTCGTGGATGCGCGGCAATGCGATGAATGAAGTGCCATCGCCGCTGATCGGCAAGGCGGCGCCCGCATTCAATCTCCCCGTGCTGAACGAGCCGGAACGCATGATCAGCAATGCCGATTTCGCCGGCAAACCGTATCTGCTCAATGTATTCGCCAGTTGGTGCTTCGCCTGTCTCGACGAACACCCCTTGCTGATGGCCGAGGCAAAGCGCATCGGCATTCCCGTGGTTGGCTTCAACTACAAGGACGAAGCCGAGGATGCGACGCGCTGGCTGGCGAAATTCGGCAATCCGTACTCGGTGGTGATCGCCGATCGGGACGGTCGCATCGCGATCGATTTCGGCGTCTACGGCGCACCGGAAAGCTTTCTCGTCGATGGCAACGGCATCATCCGCTACAAGCGCATCGGCGCGCTGACGCCGGCGATCCTCGCCAGCGAAGTGAAGCCTCGGCTTGAAGCAATGACCAAGGGAGGTTCGTGATGGTTCGTTCGACAACCTCGTTGCGTGCATTGTTGTTTGTGATCGCCCTGCTGCTGCCGCTGTGCGCTCAGGCGATCGATGCCATTCCGTTCAAGGATCGCGCCGAGGAACAGCGTTTCCAGCACCTCGCGCGCCAGTTGCGCTGCCTGGTCTGCCAGAACGAAAGCCTGGCCGACTCCAGCGCCGATCTGGCCAAGGATCTGCGCCAGGAAGTTTTCGAGCAGATGCGCCAGGGCAAATCGGATGCCGAGATAAAGACCTACCTGACCGATCGCTACAGCGATTTCGTCCTGTACAACCCACCGCTGCGCGCCGGCACGCTGCTGCTCTGGTTCGGTCCCTTGCTCGTCTTGCTGATCGGCGGTGTCGTCGTTGCGCGCATCGTGCGCCGGCGCGGCAAACTCAACGAACGCCCAACCTCCGCAGCAACGTCCGAGGACGACTGGTAATGACCCAATTCATGATCGTTGCCGCCGCGATGCTTGCCATCGCCCTGGCTTTTCCACTCATTCCATTGCTGCGCCGAAGCTCCCGCAACGCACCGACGGATGCCGGCGAAACACGTCGCCTCAAGGCGCTCGACCAGGCGCTCGCGGCCGGTGTGATCGATCAGGAAGAGTACGCGACGAAACGCGCAAGCCTCCCCGTTGCGGCGCTTGGCGCCACGCCAGCTCCCGCTTCGCGCGCCGCGACCCTTTCCGCCATCGCGATGGCGGTGCTGCTTCCGGCCGCATCGATCCTGCTCTATCGCGCGATCGGCGAACCCGTTGCGCTTGATCCTGCGCGACTCGCCGCCGCCCCCGCCGCAGGCGGCCAGCACGGCGTCGACATGAACCAGGCGATCGCCGGATTGCGCGCCAAGCTCGACCAGAATCCCGACAACGCGGATGGCTGGGCCTTGCTCGGTCGCGCGTATCAGGCATCCGGACAATTCGCCGAATCGCGCGACGCGCTCAAGCGTGCCTTCGATCTCAGCCCGGACAGCCACGATCTCGCCGTCGAATACGCACAGGCACTCGCGCTGTCGAACGAAGGCCGGCGCATCGACGGCGATTCGCGCAAGCTCATCGAAGATGTGCTGAAGGCGGATCCCGATCATCAGCGCGCGCTGTGGCTGATCGGTATCAGCGACTACCAGGCCGGCAACTACGATGCTGCGATCACCGCGTGGAATCGCCTGTTGCCGAACCTCCCGCCGGATACCGATATCGCGCAAAGCGTGCGTGCGCAGATCACCGAGGCACAGAAACTCGGCGGCACGATCGCGATGGTCGACGTGCCCGCAACGGCAGCTTCCGAACCCGCATCCACAACTTCGATGGCCGCGCCACCGGCCACGGCTTCGACAACCGAAACATCCGCGCCCGTTGCCGCGGCCAGCGAAGGCCCGCGCCTGACCGTGCGCGTCTCGCTCGATCCGAAACTTGCCGACAAACTCGATCCGCAGGCCACGTTGTTCGTATTCGCACGCGCCGCCAGCGGCCCGCCGATGCCGCTGTCGATCCAGCGCCTGTCCGCCGGCAGCCTGCCGGTGACCGTCACGCTGGATGAATCGATGGGCATGGTGCCGAATGTAAAACTGTCGATGTTCCCGCAGGTCGTGATCGGCGCGCGTATTTCCAGGAGCGGCCAGGCGATGGCGCAGAGCGGTGACTTGCAGATCCTCTCTGCGCCGATCGACGTGACACGACGTGAAGCGGTTGATCTGGTGATCGACGGTATCGCTCCCTGATACACGGCAAGCTCCTGCATATGGCATAGCTTCGCGCTCGCGGAAGCACGAAGCATC
>JBEBXZ010000354.1:0-3564 GCA_040391335.1 Dokdonella fugitiva
CCTTTGAACCGAAAGCGCGTGGGGAGCGTTTGACGTCGCTCCGCCCGCGCTGCTCGAGGCCAAGCGCGCGCTCAATCGCGAAACCTTCTTTTCACCGCACGGCGTCGATGTCGACCTGTTCGCCAGCGCCGCCGACCCGGCAACCGAAATCGCCGAAGGCGCGCGCGGTCTCGCGCATCCGGTGATCGGCTATTTCGGTTCCCTGCACGAGTGGATCGATTTCGAACTAATCGAATTCCTCGCCCGCGCGCGTCCGCAATGGACCTTCCTGCTGGTCGGCCACGTCGCCACGGAACCCGGCGCCTTGCGCTCGCTGCCGAATGTCGTGCTCGCCGGTGCGCAGCCTTATCCCAGCTTGCCGCAATGGGCCAGGGCCTTCGATGCGGCGATCATTCCGTACCGGCTCAACCGCCAGGTGGCGAACGCCAATCCGCTCAAGCTGCGCGAATACCTGGCAACCGGGAAACCCGTGGTCAGCGTGCGCAACCCGGAGATCGAGAAATTCTCCGGGTGGGTGCGCATCGCCGACGATCGCGAGACCTTCCTCGCCGCACTCGATGAAGCCATAGGCGACCAGGGCGCGGAAGCGAGCGCGCGGCGCATGGCCGCCGTCGCCGACCAGAGCTGGGACCGCCGCGTGGAGGACGTCGTCGCGCAGGTCGCCAAAAAACTCGCTCGCCATTCACCACCCCTTTCCTGATCCGGACCTCGAATGAGCATCAACCCCACCGCCAAACTGCGCGTCGCCATCGTCGGCGCAGGATATGTGGCCAGCCATCACCTGGCGGCACTGAAGCGCCTCGACTTCGTGGAACTGGTCGGCATCTGCGATACCAACCTCGACGCCGCGCAGGCGCTCGCCACGCGCTTCGGTATCGGCATGGTCGCCGCTAATCTGGCGGGCCTCGCGACCGCACGCGCGCAGGTCGTGCATGTGCTGACGCCACCGTCCTCACACGCCACATTGGCGCTGCAGGCGCTCGACATGGGCTGCGGCGTGCTCGTCGAAAAGCCGATGGCCGACAGCGTGGCCGAATGCGAGGCGATGATCGCGAAGGCTGCCGAAAAGGGCTTGATCCTCGGCGTCAATCATTCCGACCTGCTCGACCCGGTCGTCATGCAGGCGCTCGCAGCGGTGCGCGCCGGACGCATCGGCGACGTGGTGTCGGTCGACATCCTGCGCAGTTCGGAATATCCGGCCTATGCTGGCGGCCCCCTGCCCGCCCAGGTCGCACAGGGTTCGTATCCGTTCCGCGATCTTGGCGTGCATGGCCTCTATACGCTCGAAGCCTTCCTCGGGCCGCTCAACGGTCTCAATGTCGGATTCCAGGCCAGCGGCCGCGACCCGAACTTGCGTTTCGACGAGTGGCAGGCCAGCGCCAAGGGCGAGCGCGGCATCGGTCGCATGCTGCTTTCGTGGAATGCGCGACCGATGGAAAGCCGCCTCGTCGTGCGCGGCACGCACGGCATCATCGAGGCGGATCGCTTCCTGCAGATCTGCCGCATCCATCGCGTGCTGCCCGGACCGAAGTTCATCGGTATCGTGCTCAACACCTTCCTCAGCGCACTCGCCGACGTGTTTCGCGTGCCGTGGAACGTGCTGCGTTTCGCGACCGGCATGCTCAAGCCTTCCCCGGGCATCCAGAAAGGCGCCGCGGATTTCGCGACGGCGGCGCGCGACAACGGCAAGCCTCCGTTCGATGGCGAGGATGCGCTGCGCGTGATCCGCCTGCTGGAGAGCGCCTGCGCCGAACCGGACCGCCTGCGGCATGAGGAGATCGAAGCACGCTACGCGGCACTGGAACCCGTCGATGTCCTGGTCACCGGCGCGGCAGGCTTCCTCGGCCGCGCGCTGGTCGCGGCGTTGCGCGCACGCGGCCAGCGCGTACGGGTGCTGCTGCGCAAGCCGCTCGCGGCCTATGCGGACGATCCGGAAATACAGGTCGTGATCGGCGATCTCGGCGACCCGCGCAGCGTCGCGCATGCGGTGGCCGGCGCCGGCATCGTCTATCACGTCGGCGCAGCGATGCGTGGCAGCCCGCGCGACTTCGAGGCCGGCACGGTCTGGGGCACGCGCAACATCGTCGATGCCTGCCTCGCCCAGCGCACGGCGCGGCTCGTGTATGTCAGTTCGCTCAGCGTGCTCGACCATGCCGGGCGTGATCCGCAAGCATCACTCGACGAAGACGCGTCCTACGAGCCCTCGCCGCAACTGCGCGGCGCCTATACGCAAACGAAACTCACGGCGGAAAAGCACGTGCGCGCGGCGATCCGCGATCACGGGCTCGATGCAGTGATCCTGCGACCCGGCCAGATCTTCGGCCCGGGCGCCGAGAAGGTGACGCCGAATGCCGTGGTCGCACTGGCCGGGCGCTGGATCGCCGTCGGCGAAGGCGCGCAGACGCTTCCGCTGGTCTATGTGGACGATGTCGTGGATGCCTTGCTGCTCGCCGCCGAAGCGCCGGGCGCAGCGGGCGAGTTGTTCAACATCGTCGATCCCGAGGAAATCACCCAGCAGGAATACCTCGAACGCGCGCAGCGCAAGCTCGGCACGCAATTGCGCGTCAGGCGCGTTTCGACGCGCCTCTTCATGACGCTCGCACATGGCGTCGAGCTGCTCGGCAAGCTGTTGCGCCGCGAGGTGCCGCTGACCCGCTACCGGGTGCGCTCGCTGCGCCCGCTCGCGCGATTCGACGGCACGGCGGCGCGCGAGAAACTCGGCTGGCAGCCGCGCGTCGGCGTGCGCCGCGGGCTGGACCAGACCTTCGGCGACAGCCGCAGCACATGAGCCTGCGCAGCGCCAGCGAGAAACGTCCAGGCGTGGCACAGGCGCGGTGCACGCCTGTCCCGGGCGGCAGGCGATGAACGCGCAATCGCTTCCTTCGCCGAAAGCCGGACGCGTGCGCATCCTCGTCGTCACCTCGCAATTCCCGGTAGCCGGCGAGCCAACGCGCGGGCGCCCGATCCACCAGACCCTGCGTGAACTCGCGCGACTCGCCGACGTGCGCGTGATCAGCCCGATCGCGCGTTATCCGCGCTGGGCACAGCCGAGGAGCTATCTTTTCCGCGCTCCGGATCCCGGCGCGCCGGTCAGCGAGCTCGATGTCGAGTACCCGACGTATCCGGCCCTGCCCGCGATCAGTCGACCATTCAATGGCTGGCTCTGCGCTCGCGCGATCGAAGCCGCCGCAAGGAAACACGATGCCGACGTCGTGCTCGCCTACTGGCTGTATCCGGATGCGTTCGGCGCGCGACTCGTGGCGCGCAAGCTTCGACTGCCGTTCGTCGCCGGGGCGCGCGGTTCGGATATCCGCGTGCGTGATGCCATCAGTCGTCGGCTGACCGCGCCGGTCGTGCGCGATGCGGATCGTCTGCTCGTCGTCAGCGCCGACCTCGGCCGCCTCGCCGTTCGCGACTACGACGCCGATGCCGGACGCGTGCGCGTCATTCCGAACGGCTGCGACGCAGCGATCTTCCACCTGCGCGACCGCGCTGCTGCACGCATGGCCTGCGGCGTCGCCGAAGACGCGCTGGTGGTACATCGCCAACGCCCGCAGCGCGTGC
>JBEBXZ010000355.1:0-3561 GCA_040391335.1 Dokdonella fugitiva
CGGCGCTGGCCGCGCGGATCGCCTGCACGGCAGCGACACGATCGGGATCAGGACGTGCCAGCGCCTGCTTTTCGGGCGCCGCTGGCGTCGAGCATGCGAGCACGCCGAGCACGGCGACGGCCAGTGGAAGAATGCGGAGTTGGCGAAGGGCAAACATGATCGGTTCTGCAACAGGATGGAATCCGCCAAGCATAGCCTCATTCGCCCTCTTGGCCGAACCAATGGCGGATACGATCCATCGCGCAGCCTTCCCTGTCCGCAGGCGCATAGCCGGCGATGAACGGAAGTTCGCGCGCGCCCGAGCACACCGCATCGCTGCGTTTGCCGTTCTGCGGATCGATCCACGTGAATTCGACGCCATCGCCCGGCACCTGCAGCGCCCGCGCAGGCAAACGTTTGAACAGCTCGATCCAGACCTTGAGCGCGCCGGTGGATCCATACAGGGCGGTCGGCTTGTTGTCGTCGCGACCGATCCAGACGATCCCGAGCTGGTTGCCACTGAATCCGGCAAACCATGAATCGCGCTGGGTGTCGCTGGTGCCGGTCTTGCCCGCCGCATTCAGGCCACCAAGGCCGGCCGCGACGATCGAACGCGCGCTGCCGGAGTCGACCACCTGCTGCATGGCATAGGTGACGAGACGCGAAGCGGCCACGTAGTCGCCGGTGCCTGGCTTGATCGCGTAACGCGACAAGGTCCGGCCTTTCGCATCGACCACGCCACGCACCGCGCGCAACGGCACGGCATGTCCATCGGCCGCAAAGTACTGGTAGAGCTGCGCCACGTCGAAAGGACTGAGATCGACGGCACCGAGCAGCAGCGACGGATTCGGGTTGATCTCGCGCCCGAGGCCGAACGACAGCAGCAAGCCGCGCACCTTGTCGACACCGAGGCGCAGGCCGAGCTGGACGGTCGCAAGATTCCAGCTGTTCTTCAGCACGTCGATCAACAGCACCCGGCCATGCACTTCGCCGTCGTCGTTTTTCGGCTGCCAGCGCGAACCGTCGCGTTGCGGCATGTCCACCGGCGCATCGTCGATCTGGGAAGCGAGCGAGTAACGCTGCGGCTGCGCCAGCGCGACGAGGAAGACGAATGGCTTGACCAGCGATCCGATCGGTCGCCGCGCATCGAGCGCGCGATTGAATCCTGGCGCGTCGGGATTGCGCCCACCGATCAGCGCATGCACCTCGCCACTCGGCACGCCGGTCAACACGACCGCCGATTCGACGCCGGTATCGCGCTTTCCCAGCCCGCCGAGCGCCGCGGCGAGCGCGCTTTCCGCCTGCAATTGCGCTGACGGCGCCAGCGTCGTGTGGATGAGCAGGCCTGACGCATCGAGCTGCGTATCCGGAAAATCCCGGCGCAACTGCTGGCGCACGAGATCGAGGAATGCGGGAAAGCGGTTACGTGGCAGCGCACCGCTGGCCGAGACACCGAGCGGCTGCGTGCGCGCCAGTTCCAGGGTCCTTGCATTGATCAGGCCGGTGTCGGCGAAGCTCTGCAGCACGAGATTGCGGCGTGCCAGCGCGCGCTGCGGCACGCGTCGCGGATCGTACAGACTCGGCCCTTGCACAAGACCCACCAGCAGCGCGATGTCCGCCGCACCCAGGCCGTCCACTTCGCGGCCGAAATAGAACTCCGAAGCCGCGGCGAAACCGTGCACCGCCTGCCCGCCCTGCTGGCCCAGGAAAATCTCGTTGACATAGGCTTCAAGGATGCGTCGCTTGTCGTAGCGATATTCGATGAGCAGGGAAATCAGCGCCTCGTTGCCCTTGCGCACGAAGCTCTGGCCGCGATCGAGGAACAGGTTCTTGACCAGTTGCTGGGTGAGCGTCGAGCCACCCTGCACGACACGCCCGGCGGTCAGGTTCACCCAGCCGGCACGCAGGATGGCGACGACATCGATGCCGCGGTGATGCTTGAAATCACGATCCTCGATCGCCTGCAGGCCCGTCACCAGCAGGCCCGGCAGTTGTTCCAGCTGGACGATGCGCCGTTCTTCCTGCTGCGCGCCGTACAAGGTCGCGATGCGTGCCGGATCAAGCTGCGCCTGCGCCAGCGGCTTGCCGGAATCGGCATCGACGAGCGCGCTGATGCGACCCGCTTCGATGGTCAGCGCGAGACGCTGCGCCGCGACCTTGCCATCGAGACCGACGAAGGCGCGGCGCGCGATCACGAACCGCGCGCCATTGCGCGCGAACGTGCCCGGCGCGCGCGCCTCGCCATCGGCGCGATAGCGCGAGGCGTCGAGTTCGAGCAGCAGGGCATCCGCCGTCAATGGCTGCTTCGGCGCCAGATCCAGCGGACGCGCCAGCACGCGGCTCGGGATCTGCCAGCTCAGGTCATCGAAGCGTTCGCGCACCTGCTGGTCGAGATGGATGCAATATGGCACGAGGAAACCCAGCAGCACGCCGAGCGCCAGCAGGGTCGGCGCGCGAAATACGCGCCACATCAGGCCGAGGAAGGAGAACACGCGTCGAAAGAAGGACAATCCGGGACATCCGCGAAAGGTGTCGGCCAGTGTAGTGCAAGCACGTTGCCAGCCGGCAGCCGGCGACGCCGTGCGGCGTGCGGCGTGCGACAAGTGACAGCGCGCGCCACCATCGCCGATAATCCGAGACCGCTCATGCTCAGGACCATCGTGCTGAAATCGTCACAGGCCCCGGTCTGCCTCTGTGTTTACGGTGCAAATGCCTGCACCGGGACCTGGCTCGATGCAGCACTCGCCCAGGCTCCGCACGACGGCACGCTGGTCCTGATTGCCGCGATTCCCGGTTTTCCGCAGGCGCAGCGCCTGGCGGTTGGCGATATCGCGACGCTCCCGGCCCTGGTGCAGGATCTCGCAGGACGATATCCGGGCCAGCACCTGCTGGTTCTGCGCAGTGACGCGATATTGCCCGGACAGGCCCTGTCGCGCCTGTTGCGCGCACTCGACGAGCCCGACGTGCTCGCCGCCGGCGCGCTCGATGCGCTCGACCCGAAGCGCTCACCGTTTCCGTCCGGCACGGCGTTCGGAATGGATGCCACGCAGGTCGATGCGATCTGCTACGCCTATTCGTTCCGGCGCCTGATCGACGCTGACGACATTTCTCCGCTCGCCAGTGCATGGCACGGCGGACGTCTCGCGGCATCGCGGGCGACATCGGCGACTTTCCGCAAGGTCACGCTGGATCATCTGTATGTCGCGGCGAGCGACCTCGCACTGCGCGAACCGGCGCCAGTTGACGATCCGCGCGATCCGCGACCACCCTCGCCGCTTTCCGCGTTGCGCGAGCAGGTCGCGTCGGCGCTCGCCAACCATCGCAGGCCGACCTGCGCCGGACTCGATGCGCGCCCCGTGTTGTTGCATGTCCTGCACGGCTGGGGCGGCGGTGCCGAACGCTGGGTGCGCGACTTCTGCGCGAGCTACACGCAAGCCGACCATCTGGTCCTGCTCGCGCGCGGCAGCCACGCACGCAAGCAGCATGGTGAATGGCTCGAACTGCACGACGGCACGCTGCAAGGCCCACCGCTGCGGCGCATCGCGCTGCCCAACCCGATCGCCGATACCGCGATCGAGGACG
>JBEBXZ010000356.1:0-3539 GCA_040391335.1 Dokdonella fugitiva
CAGGGCAGGTGGATATCGAACATCCGCTGGAACTACGGACACACGACGATCCCGCGTCACCTGCGCGACATCTTCGTGACCGAATACGGTGTTGCCGACCTGCGCGGCAAGAGCGACGAGGAATGCATCATCGCGATGCTCTCGATCTGCGATGCGCAATTTCATGCGCCACTCGTCGCCGAGGCCGTGCAGGCGCGCAAGCTGCCGGCGGATTTCCGCATTCCAGCGGCTTGGTCGGCGAACACCGCCAACACCCTGCGCGAACGCCAACGCAAGGCGCGCGCGCAAGGCCTGTTGCCGGATTATCCTTTCGGCAGCGATTTCGATGTAGTGGAACTGCGCCTGCTCGCGGCGCTCGGCTGGCTCAGGAAGGCCACCGCGACACCGCGTGCCTGGCCATCATTGCTCGCTGCACTGGCGTCTCCCGGCGCCAGCGAGCCGCAGGCGCTCGCACGCATGGGGCTGGCCACACCGCATTCATTGCGCGAACGCCTGCTTGCGCGGGCGCTGCGTGGGGCTCTGGCGCGCACGGCCCCCAGCGGGCAGGGTTCGCAAGGGGAGGCGGCATGACGCCCGATATTTGCTAAGTTACCGGGCCTATGGATGCAGGCTCGGAACGGGAAACGAATCATGAGTGACTTGCATCGCCGCCTGTTGCGCGATTTGCCGGATCGGCGCGCGCCGCGGCCGGGCGACTTCGTTACCGAAGCGCGTGCCGTGCGTTCGTGGGTCGCGGCGCTGCCGCTGGCCAATTTCCTGGCCACCGCGCGCATGCTGGTGGAATGCCTGCATGCGATGAACCGCTTGCGCATCGCGCCAGCGGAACGTCTGGAAGCACTGGAGATCCTGCGCGCGCCGGTGACCCAGCTCGCCAACCTGATCGACAAGCAGATCATCGGCGCCAGTTTTCCGTTGCCGCCGCAACGCGCTGAACTCGGAACCCTGGCGCAGGAGTTCCAGTCGGAACTGGCGCTCGGCTACCGCATCGCGCTCTACGACTTCTGCGCGCCGAATGGCTCGGTGCCGATGCTGCGCGGCAAGTCCGTGGCGCTCGCCGCGGTGCGTGCGCTGCTGCATGGCGGCGCACGCTTGCACAAGGCCTATCTGCTGTATCGCACGCCGCCCCAGGGCGCCTGGCAGGCGCTGCACGATGTGTTCCGCTTCGCGTCGTCGCTTGGCCTGGACGGCAAGGCGGTCGACGACGCGGTGCTGCGGGTGCCGCTGACGGCACGCAATGCCTATGTTCACGCCTTGCTGCTGGCGCTCGCCAATCCCTACCGGTACACGCAGCGCGAGTTGCTCGAAGTGATCGCGCTGACTTCGACGTTCGCGCCGTATTGCGAACTGCGCAAGGCATCGGTCACGGGTGATTCGATCCATGGCATCGACATCCAGGGGGACAGCGGACCCGGATATCTGCCCGAAGAGCGGGTCGCGGCGGGCGACGGCGTGATGACGATCGACCTTTCCGGATTGCTCACACATATCGAAAACCAGATCGCGGGGCTTCCGCCCGGACTGCGCGTGACGACCTTCCGCCTGCGGGGTGGCGTCGCCGTGCAAGCGGATCTCGACCTCACCCGGCGCCTCGTCGATGGCTGGAGTTCCGATGGCGCACGCGGCCAGGCGCGCCTTCCGGGCGGGCATGTGCTGCAGAGCGTGATCGGCCTGCACGATCTGCATTTCGTGCTCGCTGGCAACGAGGATTTCGAAAGCTTCCTGCGCCGCGTGCGCGGCATGTCCATCAATCTCTCGGAGCGCGAGTCCGGTGCATCCTGGGCAATCGGCTCGGGTGAGCATTCACGCACGCAGCGCCTGCCGGTGCGCATCCAGGACCAGAGCCTGGCCGGCTATCGCGTGCTCTGGGAGCGCGGCGGACCCGGCGAAACCGTGCGCGCCAAGGTGGGAGAGCTGGTCGGCCTGTCCCTGCGGGATACTGTCGGCGGCGCGCCCGACTGGATGGTCGGCCTGATCCGCTGGATCCGCATCGATGACGAGGGTGGAGTCGATGCCGGTATCGAACTGCTTTCGCGGCGTGCGCACGCGATCGGCGCGAATGCGATCGACGACACCGGCAATGTGCGCAGCGACATGCGCGGCGTGCTGCTCGCACCGATGCGTTCGGAGGATCCGGCCGTCTATGGCTCGCTGCTCGCGCCGGGCTTGTTCGAACGCGAGCCGGCGGCGATCGAGCTGACGATTCCGGCCGATCCGCACCACTGGCCTTCGTCGCCCTGCGTGCTCACGGTGCAGGGCGCCGGTTTGGTGGATTCGATGGGCGCCTATCTGCAGTTCGCGCTGCCGCCACTTGCTCTGCCGGATGACGGACTGATCGGGGAAGCTCCCGCCGCGCTGGCGGTCAGTGACGCCGGTTGAGTATCCTTGGCGCTTCGTGCAGCCCTCTTGGGCGCCAAGACCTCGCTCAACCCAGCATGACCAGTTTCCCCGAGAGCGCACATCCGCGCCGTTCCAGCATTGGCGTAAGCATCGGCGCGACCGTCGTCGGCGGCCGCAGCCCGGTCGTCGTGCAATCGATGACCAATACCGATACCGCAGACGTGACCGGCACGACCAGGCAGGTCGCCGAACTCGCGCGTGCCGGCTCCGAACTGGTCCGCCTGACCGTGAACACGCCTGAAGCGGCGGCGGCCATACCGAGGATTCGCGACCGCCTCGCGATGATCGGTTCCAGCGTCCCGTTGATCGGCGATTTCCACTACAACGGGCACCAGTTGCTGGCCGATGAGCCGGCCGCTGCCGAAGCGCTGGCCAAGTACCGCATCAATCCGGGCAATGTCGGTTTCGGCAAGAAGAAGGACACGCAGTTCTCGGCAATCATCGAAACGGCCTTGCGCCACGACAAACCGGTGCGCATCGGCGCGAACTGGGGTTCGCTCGATCAGTCGATGGTCGCGACCTTGATGGACGAGAACCACACGCGCCCCGAGCCCTGGGATGCCGCCCGCGTGGCGCGCGAGGCGCTGATCCGTTCCGCGCTGGATTCTGCCGCGCGCGCCGAACAACTCGGCATGGCGCGTGATCGCATCATCCTGTCGTGCAAGGTTTCCGGCGTGCAGGAGCTGATTTCGGTCTATCGCGATCTCGCCGCGCGCTGCGACTACGCCCTGCATCTGGGCCTGACCGAAGCCGGCATGGGTTCGAAAGGCATCGTCGCCTCGACCGCTGCATTGTCGGTGCTGCTGCAGGAGGGCATCGGCGACACGATCCGCATTTCGCTGACGCCGGAGCCGGGCGAATCGCGCACGCGCGAGGTCATCGTCGCGCAGGAGCTGTTGCAGACGATGGGTCTGCGCGCGTTCACGCCGATGGTCACCGCCTGCCCGGGTTGCGGGCGCACGACGAGCGTCCTGTTCCAGGAACTCGCGAAGAACGTGCAGGAACACGTGCGTGCGCGAATGCCGGAATGGCGCATCAAATACGATGGCGTCGAAAACATGACGTTGGCCGTCATGGGTTGCATCGTCAATGGGCCCGGCGAATCCAAGCATGCCAATATCGGCATCTCCTTGCCCGGCACC
>JBEBXZ010000357.1:0-3537 GCA_040391335.1 Dokdonella fugitiva
CCTCGATGTACTCGACAACAAGACCGAGGCTCGCCGCCAACTCGGCTATCTGCCGCAGGAGTTCGGCGTCTATCCGAAAGTGTCCGCCGAGGACATGCTCGATCATTTCGCCGTGCTCAAGGGCGTGGTCGACCGCAAGGAACGCAAGGCAGTGGTCGAGGCGCTGCTGCGCCAGGTCAACCTGTGGGAAGTGCGCAAGCGCAAATTGGGTACGTTTTCGGGCGGCATGCGCCAGCGTTTCGGCATTGCCCAGGCACTGATCGGATCGCCGTCGCTGATCATCGTCGACGAACCGACTGCCGGCCTCGATCCCGAGGAGCGCAACCGCTTTCTCAACCTGCTCGCCGAGGTTGGCGAGAACGTCGTCGTGATCCTGTCCACGCACATCGTCGATGACGTGACCGACCTGTGCCCGCGCATGGCGATCATCGCCAGCGGCCAGGTGCGCCTGAGCGGCGAACCGCTGGAGGCGATCCGCTCGCTCGAAGGACGCGTCTGGAAGAAGACGCTGACCAAGGATGCGCTCGACGAACATCTCGCCGCGCATGCGGTGTTGTCGACGCGCCTGGTCGGCGGCCAACCGGTGATCCACGTCCTGAGCGACAGTTCGCCCGGCGCCGGCTTCATCGCGATCGAGGCCGATCTCGAGGATGTCTATTTCGGCGAACTGCGGCGTGCCGCGGCTCCAGCCAGCAAGGCTGCCTGAACCATGCTCGCCCATCTGATTGGATTCGAACGCCGCCTGCTGCTGCGCAACGGCGTGTTCTGGATCGTCGCCCTCGTGTTCGCCACGATCGGCTTTGCCGCGATGGCTTCGGACAACGTGAGCTTCGGCGGTGGCGTCGGCAACATCATGCGCAACGCGCCGGCCGTGATCATCACCCTGCTCGGCTCGTTCAGTGTGATCAGCGTGCTGTTGATCACGATCTTCGTCGCCGGCATCGCGTTGCGCGATTTCGAACAGCGCACGGCGGAGCTGTTCTTCGCCACGCCGATGAAGAAGCGCGACTACCTGCTTGGGCGATTCGGCGGCGGTTTCCTCGCCAGCCTCGGCATCCTGCTCGCGACCGCCGCGGGCCTGTGGCTCGGCAGCCAGATGCCATGGCTGGATGCCGCGCGCCTCGGGCCGACACCGTGGAGCGCGTACGCCTGGGGTTTCGGCGTGCTGGTCATCCCGAACCTGCTGTTCCTGTCGTCGATGCTGTTCCTGCTCGCGATGTTGACGCGTTCGATGCTCTATACCTACATCGGCGTGATCGCCTTCTTCGTGCTGTGGACGATGTCGGGCTATGTGACCCAGGACCTGGATTCGCGCTGGATCGGCGCCGTGATCGATCCCTCGGGCGCCACGGCGATCGCCGAACACCTGCGCTACTGGTCGAGTGCGCAGCTCAATACCCAGCTGCCGGCACTGACCGGCCCGCTGATCGCCAATCGCGCACTGTGGCTTGGCCTCGCCGTGCTGATGCTGTTCGCGTCGTTCACGCTGTTCCGCGCCGATCGCGAAGGCACGATCCTGCGCCGACGCAAGGTCGCGGCGGGCGTTGCGCCGGCATCCACGGAAAAAGCCTCGCGCGGCGAATTGCCTTCGACCACCCTGCGCAATGACCGCGGCGCGCACTGGCGCCAGTACCTGCACCAGTCGTGGTTCGACCTGCGCAGCACGCTGACCGGCGCACCGTTCGTGATCATGCTGCTGCTCGGCCTGCTGCTGATCCTCTCGATCCTCAGCTTCAGCGGCGAGATGTACGGCACCGCCGTGTATCCGGTCACCGGCGCAATCCTGGTCACGATCGGCGGCAGCCTGCGCATCTTCCTGACCATCGTCATCACGTTCTACGCGGGCGAACTGGTCTGGCGCGACCGCAGCCTGCGCATCGCGGAGGCCACCGATGCGTACGCGGTGCCGAACTGGGTGCCGCTGGCGGCGAAGCTGACGGCCCTGGTCGGCATCGTGCTGGTCTTCTACATCGCCGCCAGCCTGTTCGCGATCGGCTTCCAGCTCAGTCGCGGCTACACGCAGATCGAACCGCTGCTGTATCTGAAAGGCTTGCTGATCAACACCGCGCCGTTCGTGCTGATCGCCGCGCTCGCGCTGTTCCTGCAGACGATCAGCGGCAACAAGTTCCTCGGCTACCTGCTGATGATCGTCTACCTGGTCGCGCGCTTCGGCATGGGCATGCTCGATTTCGACCACGTGCTCTACAACTACGGCGCGCTGACGCGCATGCCGTACTCGGACATGAATGGTTTCGGCCACTTCGTTGCACCACGGTTGTGGACGCTCGGCTATTGGGCAACGTTTGCGCTGGCCTTGCTCGTGGTAGCCTCCTTGCTCTGGCCGCGAGGTACATCGCTCGGATGGCGTGATCGCATGCGCACGGCGCGCGAGCGCTTTCGGCAACCCTCGCATCGCATCATGCTCGCGACGAGCCTGCTCGCCTTCATCGCGCTCGGCGGCTGGATCTTCTACAACACGAATGTCCTCAACGACTACGTGCCGGGCGATCTCGCCAAGCAGCGCCAGGCCGACTACGAGAAAACCTATCGCCAGTACAAGGACATGCCGAAGCCGCGCATCGCCAGCATCCGCGCGGACGTCGACATCTATCCGGAACAGCGCAAGGTGGCAGTCCGCGGCCACTATCGGCTGGAAAACCGCACCTCGCAGGCAATCAGCGAACTGCATGTCTGGATCAATCCGGACGTCGAAGTGAAGAGCCTCGATTTCCCGGCACACGAAGTGACCAGCGCCGATGCGATCCACGGCTACACGATCTACCGGCTGGCGACACCGCTCGCGCCCGGTGCGACGATGGATTTCGACTACGAACTGCTCAACGAACCCCATGGCTTCCCGCTCGATGGCGGACCCACTTCCGTCGTCTACAACGGGACGTTCTTCAACAACATGGCCGCATTGCCCCAGTTCGGCTACAACGCGGGTTTCGAACTGAGCGACCGCAACGACCGGCGCAAGTACGGGCTCGAACAGCGTCCGCGCATGGCGAAGATCGACGACGAGGCCGCGCGCGCCAGCAATTACCTGACGGACAGTGCCGACTGGGTCGATTTCGAGACCACGGTGTCGACCTCGATCGGGCAGACGGCGCTCGCACCGGGCTACCTGCAACGCGAGTGGAAAGAGAACGGACGCCACTATTTCCACTACAAGACGGAAGCCAGGGTGCTGCCGTTCTTCTCCTGGCTGTCGGCCGACTGGCAGATCAGGCGGGATCGCTGGACTGACGTCGCGATCGAGGTGTATCACGACGCGAAACATCCCTATAACGTCGAGCGCATGGTCGAATCGACGAAGAAGTCGCTGGATTACTTCACACGCAACTTCTCGCCGTACCAGTTCCGCCAGTTCCGCATCCTCGAGTTCCCTGGATACAGCTCGTTCGCGCAAGCCTTCGCCGGAACGATTCCGTACTCCGAGTCGATCGGCTTCATAGCCGCCCAGCGCAAGGCGGAAGACATAGACAAAGTGTTATACGTGACCCCGCACGAGGCGGCGCACCACGGGTGGGGGCC
>JBEBXZ010000358.1:0-3532 GCA_040391335.1 Dokdonella fugitiva
GTAGTCGCTGATCGCATGCGCGATACGGCCCTTGTAGAACGCATCGCGGCCGCCCTTGGCGATGGCCGTGAGCGTGTCGGCGAGATTGGCGTTCTTCCAGATCTGGCCCTTCGCCGGCGCGTGGCCGTTGAGCGTGAACTGTTCGAGGAAACCCGGGTACCTGCCGAGCCGGGGCACCGAGCGATCCCAGTAGTAGGCGATCAGTTCACTGACCGGGAAGCCTTCGCGCGCATAGCCGATGGCGGGAGCCAGCAGATCCTTCATCGGCAATTTGCCGAAGCGATCGTGCAGCGCGAACCACGCATCGACCGTGCCCGGCGTACTCACCGGCAGCGGTCCCCAGGATGGGATCTTTTCGTAGCCGTGCTCGCGGAACCATTCCAGCGTGAGTGATTTCGGCGAACGGCCGGAACCGTTGTAGCCGTGGAGCTTCTGCGTCTTCGCGTCCCATACGATCGCGAACAGGTCGCCGCCGACACCATTCCCGGTCGGTTCCATCAAGCCAAGTGCGGCATTCGCGGCAATCGCCGCATCCATCGCCGTGCCGCCGCGCTTGAGGATGTCGAGGCCGACCTGGGTCGCCAGCGGTTGCGAGGTCGCGACCATGCCGTGTTGGGCGAACACTTCGGAGCGTGTCGCGAAGGACTGGCCGGTGACCCGGTCGGCGGCGCACACCGAGGCGGTGAGAAAAGCAAAACCAAGTACAAGCGCGACGCGCATCATGGACGGATCCTCCTGCAATGATCCCGCGCAGCATAGCGGCAAGTGGCAGTGCACCGGGCGGCCGGTACGTCACGAATTCCGGGCCACGCTTCTTCGAAACGACGCAGTCGTTCATCATCGCGCCCATGAAGCACGATATCGATTATTCAACAGTCCACGTCCCGCAGTTGCCTGACGCCCCGTACCTGATCGAGCTGGATCACGCGAGCGTGATGCGCGGCCGGCAGGTCGTGCTCGGCGACGTCAGCCTGCGCATCGCGCAAGGACAGCACACCGCGATCCTCGGCCCGAATGGCTGCGGAAAATCGAGCTTCGTCAAGCTGATCAATCGCGAGTTGTATCCGCTTGCGCGACCGGGTTCGCCGCCGGTCAAGGTCTTTGGTGCGGCACGGTGGGACGTGTCTGCCTTGCGCAGCCGGCTCGGGCTGGTCTCATCCGATCTGCATCGCGACTTCAGCGATGCACCGGAAATGAGCGCGGAAGACGCGGTGCTGTGCGGTTTCTTTTCAAGCCAGCGTCTTGCCGATCATCACGAAGTGACGGCGCGGATGCGTTCGCAGGCACTGCAGGCATTGGCTGAAATCGATGCGTTGCATCTGCGCGGGCGTCCGCTCAACTCGCTATCCACTGGCGAAGCGCGTCGCGTCGTGATTGCGCGAGCCCTCGTGCATCGACCGCAGGCCCTGTTGCTCGATGAGCCGGCGGCCGGACTCGATGTCGTCGCACGCGAGCGCTTCCTCGTCTCGCTGCGCGATCTCACGCGTCGCGGCATCACGCTGGTCCTGGTCACCCATCACATCGAGGAAGTGATCCCGGAAATCGGGCGTGTAGTGCTGTTGCGAGAGGGCACGGTGTTTGCCGATGGCACGCCTGCGCAAGTGCTCACGTCCGAGCATCTGTCCGCGCAGTACGGACATCCGCTCGAACTCGGTCGCAGTGCGGCGGGAACCTACCAGCTGACGATGCGCCATGCCGAGTTTCTGCCTGCGTCACATCACGGCGGATAGCTGACCGCTTTCTGCATCGACATCGAGGTTGGCGTCTTCTGCAAGCGAACGGCGGAATGCGAGACGCACGAAGGCGCAACATGCGAGGCGCGCGCAAGTGGCGTACCGGCCGATATGGCACACGGCAGTTCACCTGCGACGCGATATCCTCGCCACTGAAGATTTCCCCGATGCGGGAAGTGCGGTCGTGGAAACCGCGGCTCGCCGCGAGGATTCTCACCGCGTACCGGATCAGGATTCGAATGCCCAGCAGCCTGCGTGACCAGTGGACGCGATTCGTCGCCTTGCCGAGCGGAAGGCGCTTCGCGTCGCGCAATCGGCAGCGGCGTACGCGACCGACCGGGCTGGCGCGCAAGGTCCTGGTCATCGGCGCCGGCTGCGTCCTGCTCGTGATCGGCGCCGCCATGCTCGTGCTGCCTGGCCCGGGGATTCTGGTGATGATCATCGGCGGTGCCCTGATTGCGGAGGAGTCGCTGATCGCGGCCCGCTTTCTGGATCGTTGCGACATCTGGATCGCCCGCCGCATCCTGCGCTGGCGCCAGCGCCGTGCCGCGCGCAAGGTGCGCTAGGGGGCGGATCAGGCGTCGAACAACTCGCCTTGCGTCGGCCAATCATGCGCATCGCGGAAGTTGCCGATGCCGACGCCGACCAACCGGTAGCGTGTCTCTTCCGGCAACGCGACGCGCTCGCGCAGGGCCAGCGTCAGCGCAGCGAACTCGTGCACGGATTTCGGCCATGCGGCAGGCGTCAGGCTGCGCGTGATGATATGGAAATCCGAGGTCTTGAGCTTGAGCACGATCGTGCGCCCGATGCGATCCGTGCCGCGCGCCGCATTCCATACCTTGTCGGCCAGTTGCAGGATCGTGTCGCCGAGTGCATCGAGCGGCAGGTCGCTGGCGAAGGTGTCTTCGGCGGAGATCGATTGCACCGGGCGATCGGGCGTCACCGCCGAATGGTCGATACCATTGGACAGTTCATGCAGGCGCCGCCCATAACGTCCGAATCGCTGTTCGAGTGCGGCCAGGTCGTATGCGCGCAAGTCGCCCACCGTGCGCAGGCCGAGTGCGACGAGCCGTGCTTCCATGACCTTGCCGACGCCGTGGATGCGGTTGACCGGCAATGGCGTGAGGAAATCCTCGGCCGCCGCGGGCTTGATCACGAACAGGCCATCCGGCTTGCGCCAGTCCGAGGCGATCTTCGCGAGGAACTTGTTCGGCGCGACGCCAGCCGACGCGGTCAGCGCGGTCTGCTCGCGGATCTGTTCCCGAATGCGCCGCGCGATGGCCGTCGCCGAGCTGAGTGCGCTCTTCGGCGCGGTCACGTCGAGATAGGCTTCATCCAGCGAGAGCGGTTCGACCAGTTCGGTGTGTTCCAGGAAGATCTCGCGTACCTGTCGCGATACGGCGCGATAGCGCGTGAAATCCGGTGGTACGAACACCGCATCCGGACACAGGCGTTCGGCGCGCACGGCCGGCATCGCAGAGCGCACGCCGAACACGCGCGCCTCGTAGGACGCAGCGCAGACCACCGAGCGCGCACCCCGCCAGGCGACGACGACCGGGCGACCACGCAATGAGGGATCGTCGCGTTGTTCCACCGAGGCGTAGAACGCGTCCATGTCGACGTGGATGATCTTGCGCAACGGGACACGGGATCGGCCGGGAATCCACGCATGCTACTCCGCCCCGGCCGGCGTCGTCTCGATGTTGATCGATGATCCATCGGCCGGACTCGATGTCGTCACATGCGAGCGCTTCCTCGTCTCGCTGCGCAGTCCCTTGCGTTGGACGCCGGATTTCCTG
>JBEBXZ010000359.1:0-3524 GCA_040391335.1 Dokdonella fugitiva
ATGACGAGCGCGAGCAGACGCTGAACCAGTTGCTGGTCGAGATGGATGGCTTCGAAGGCAGCGAAGGCGTCATCGTCATCGCGGCGACGAATCGTCCCGACGTGCTCGATCCCGCGCTGCTGCGCCCGGGTCGTTTCGATCGCCAGGTGATCGTGCCGTTGCCGGACGTTCGCGGTCGCGAACAGATCCTCAAGGTCCACATGCGCAAGGTGCCGGTCGCGGCCGACGTCGAGCCGATGGTCATCGCCCGCGGCACGCCCGGGTTCTCGGGTGCCGATCTCGCGAACCTCGTCAACGAGGCCGCGCTGTTCGCCGCCCGCGACAATTCGCGTGAAGTGGTGATGAGCCATTTCGACCGCGCCAAGGACAAGATCATGATGGGCGCCGAGCGCCGCTCGATGGTCATGAGCGAGGACGAGAAGCGCAACACGGCCTACCACGAGGCCGGCCATGCGATCGTCGGTCGCCTCATGCCCGAGCATGATCCGGTGCACAAGGTCACGATCATCCCGCGTGGTCGCGCGTTGGGCGTGACGATGTTCCTGCCCGAAGGCGATCGCTACAGCTACAACCGCACCTATATCCACGGCAACCTGTGTTCGCTGTATGGCGGCCGCGTTGCCGAGGAGATCATCTTCGGACCCAGCAAGGTCACCACCGGTGCGTCCAACGACATCCAGCGCGCGACCGAGATGGCGCGCAACATGGTCACCAAGTGGGGCCTGTCCGACGAACTCGGCCCGATCGCCTATGGCGAGCAGGAGGACGAGGTGTTCCTCGGCCGCTCGGTGACGCAGCACAAGAGCGTCTCGGAGGAGACCGCGCGCAAGATCGACGAAGTGGTGCGCTCGATCCTCGACAAGGCATACAACGAGGCGACGCAGATCCTGACCGCCAACCTCGACAAGCTGCACGAGATGGCGAAGGCCCTGTTGCTGTACGAGACGATCGACATGCCGCAGATCGACGCGATCATGGAAGGACGCGAGCCCGATCCGCCGAAGGGCTGGGAAAGCGATGCGAGCAAGCGCGGCAAGGGCGGCGGCGCAAGCCGCGGCGGTGGCAGCGAAAGCCCGATCGGCGGCCCTGCGACGCAATCCAGCCGCATGCACGACGCCAACTGAGCGGACGTGTTTGATTTCTGACAAGGCAGCCTGCGGGCTGCCTTGTCATTGGGGAGTCCAGCGCATGTTCCACACCACCCTCGACTGCAACGGGCGTGAACTCGCCCTGGATCGGCCGCGTATCTGCGGCATCCTCAATATCACTGCCGATTCGTTTTCCGATGGCGGGCGTTACCTCGATCCCGGGCAGGCGCTCGAGCATGCGCTGCGCATGGTGGAGGAGGGAGCGGACCTGCTCGACATCGGTGCCGAATCGACACGCCCCGGCGCCTCGGCGATCGGTGTGGACGAACAGGTTGCGCGCGTCGTGCCGGTCATTGAGGCGGTCGCGCAGCGCACCTCGGTTCCCATCTCGATCGACACCTCGGATCCCGAGGTCATGCGCGCCGCTGTCGGCGCGGGCGCCGGGCTGATCAATGACGTCTGCGCGCTGCGGCGCAAAGGGGCCCTCGATGCCGCGGTCGAACTCGGCGCCGTGGTCTGCCTCATGCACATGCAGGGCGAGCCGCGCAGCATGCAGGATGCGCCGCACTACGACGACGTGGTCGGCGAGGTGCATCGCTTCCTGACCGATCGCCTGTTTGCCTGCCAGTTGGCCGGCATCGAAAAAAAGCGCGTGCTGGTTGATCCCGGCTTCGGTTTTGGCAAGACGCTCGAACACAATCTCGACTTGCTGCGCAACCTGTCGCGCTTTGCCGAGATCGCGCCGGTGTTTGCCGGCCTGTCGCGCAAGACGATGATTGGGGCGCTGACCGGCCACGAGATTCCTGTCGAGCGGAAGGATGGATCTGTTGCGGCAGCGCTGATCGCCGTGCAACGCGGCGCCTCGGTCGTGCGCGTCCATGACGTCGCCGCAACGCGCGATGCGCTTGCGGTGTGGCGAGCGGTTGATGGCGGGCCAGCCCCACGTGCCGCGACGGCGAGCCGTCGCGTTTCGATGGATGATGATTGAACGCGAACATGGCGCATGGGAGCCCATGGGGTTGTACGTCTTTAGCAATCGCAACTGTTTTGGGTTTTAATGTGGCGGGGATCACGTTTTTCGTTGGTCGTTCACGTCGTGGGGAGAGCACGCGGATGAAGTACCTGATTTCAAGCGCAGCCTTGATCGTTGCGATCGCGTCGCCGTGCGCGGCCGATGCGGCTGAGTCCTGGCAGCCGTACCTGCAGAAAGAAGGCGTGATGGCCGGCGTGCAACCGATCGACGCGATGATGGTCGTCGACTGCCTGTTGCCGGGGCAGATGCGCCGTTCTGGCGCGATGTCCTACATCGGGCCGCGCTTGCCAGTGAAGACCACGGCGCAGCTGTGCGCGATGCGCGGCGGCGAGTACGTCGCCTATGACCGTGCAACGCTCAAGTCGAGCCTCGCGGTGTGGATGGAAAAGGCGAAGGGCGGGGATGCCCAGGCCCAGTACTATCTTGGCCAGATCTACGAAAAGGGTCTGGATACCGCGCCTGACTATGCGGAAGCCGCGAACTGGTACCGCAAGGCCGCGGCTGCCGGTTCCAACGAGGCCAAGCTCTCGCTTGCCGCAATGATGGAAAGCGGTCTCGGCATGCCGGCGGATGCGGCCGCGGCGGTCAATCTCTATCGCGAGGCGATGGGAATTTCGGGCAACGACCTGGTCAGCAGCAGCGAGGCGGATCGCCGGGTCGCCGAAGCCGACCAGAAGAGTGCCCAGTTGCGTACCGAGCTTGCCGCGCAAAGGGAAAAGGCCGATGCGGACATCACGCGCCTGCAAGGCGAAGTGGGCCGCCTGAAAGCCGAGACGGCAGCGAATTCACGCGACAAGCGCAAGATGGCCAACCTCGAAAAGGCCCTGGTGGAAGCGCAGAAGCAACGCGAAACGGCGGATCGCCAACTCGCCGCCGCCGCGCCGCAGGTGGCGGACAATCCTGCACAAACCCGCAACGTGACGATGCCGATCACCTCGGCGGGCGGTGCCACGCCGGTCTCCACGGCCGGCATCAAGTTCGGCCGCTATCACGCGCTGATCATCGGCGTGCAGCACTACGCGAGCTACGACCCGCTCAAGACGCCGATCGACGATGCCAAGGCGATCGCCCAGGTGCTGGAGCAACGCTACGGCTTTCACACCACGACCCTGCTCGATGCGGATTTCTCCTCGATCGTCGGCGGCATCGTGCAACTCTCGACGCAGATCGGACCGGAAGACAACGTCCTGATCTATTTCGCCGGACATGGGGTACTCAATGCGGCGCAGCGCGGTGTCTGGCTGACCCTGGATGCGCGGAAAGCGGAACGCAGCCCGCCGCTGCCCACCGAGACGCTCGCCGAGTTTCTCGCGATGTTCAAGGCGCGCAGCGTGCTGGTCATCGCCGATACCTGCTTTGGCAGCGCACTTTCATCGTCGGTAGGTGCCTACACCGGCGGACCA
>JBEBXZ010000360.1:0-3523 GCA_040391335.1 Dokdonella fugitiva
CTCTGACAGTGCGGCGAGTGCTTCGTCGATCGGCAAGCCGGCGCCGATCAGCGTCGACAACTGGCGCGTCAGCAGCGCGAGTTGCGCGCCGCTCAGCCCACGTCGCGCGAATGGCGAGTTGTTGCCCGCGTTCCCGGCGACTTCCTCGACCGACAATGGATTGAGGCCACGCTCGCGCAATGCGCTGCGCACGGCACGCGCCGTGTCGCCCTGCAAGACGCCATGCTGGGGCTTTCCGTTGTTGTCGAGGGCCTGATAGGCAAATGCCGGCACGCGAGATCCGCTGGTGGTGGGATCACGCATTGTCGCCGGAATGGACCGGCGTGGGGATCCTCAGTGATACAGAATCACGGTCAGGGTGGCGAGCCAGCCCGCGGTCGCCAGCAGCAGGACCGGGTCGCGCACCGCCAGCCGGCTTGGATCGCCACCGGCGCCGTGCCTGAAAACGAGATTGAGATAGCGCAGCACGCCGAGCGCGACCCACGGTGTCGAGTACACCAGCGCATGCTGCCCATGCCGTTCGATGACCGCGGGTGACAAGGTGTACAGCACATAGGAGGCGATCACCGCGCCGCCCAATGCCGCCAGTACACGTTCGATGGTGCGCAAACCGTACGTGGTCGCGGCGCGCGCGCGATGGTCGATCGCCTGCGCCAGATCGCCGTGACGCTTGCCGAGCGCAAGCATGAGGGCGAGCAGGAAACCCATGGCGAGGATCCACGAGGTCAGGTTCACGCCCGCGGCCAGACCACCGGCAACGATGCGCAGCGCAAAACCGCTGGCGATGATCGTCACGTCGAGCCAGGCGATGCGCTTGAGGCCGGCGGAATACGCGACCTGCAACAGGAGGTACGCGCCGATGACGCCAGCGACGCCGGCATTGACGGTGGATGCCAGCAGCAGCGCGGCGCAGACCAGTGCGAGGGCGAAGCTGCCGGCGGCCTGTGCGGACACCGCGCCGCGAGCCACCGGTCGCCGCTGTTTTGCCGGATGTTGGCGATCGCGCTCGGCATCCACGACATCGTTGCCGGCGTACACCGCCGAGGATGCGAGACAGAACGCGAGCGTGGCCAGCACGGCGCCATGGACCGCAATGTGATCGAACAGCGCGTGGGCGAAGAACAGGGGCAGCAGGACGAAGCCGTTCTTCACCCATTGGGCCGGGCGTGCGAGCTCGAGCAGGGCCCGCGCGCCGGGCATTGGTTCAGTTGCCCGCGACGAGCGTGTCGTCGGCGCCGGACTTTTCATCGTTCTCGAAGCCACCGCGCGCGATGGTGTCTTCGGTCCAGGGCCTTGGTTTCGGTTTCGGTGTGAACCATGCCTTCCAGTCCCAGCTCGTTGCTGTTTCCGCAGCCACGGGGTTGACCAGATTGATGCCCGCCGTTGCGTCGAGACCCGAGGCTTCGTCGGTGGCATACACGCGTACTGCCGTGGCGGTCTGCGCTTCGGCGAACTTCGGTACCGGCAAGCGGAAGCGGTTCTGCGTGGCCTGGTAGCGCGTGGTCGACAGCCGGTGACCCTTGGCGTCGAGCCAGTCGATGGCGACCTGCCCGCGGAACGCGGCGCCCGGCAAGCTGATCGTCAGGCCGGGATTCCAGCCCTGCGTGTCGTAGCTCAGCTGCGCCTGTTCGGAAGGGCGTTTGAGGACGATGGCGGGATCACCCAGCAGGTTGTACATCTCGATCAATACGCGATCCTTGATGCTGCCCTTGGCGCGTACGATGCCTTCGCCGATCGTCGCGCCCGGAGTCAGCAATTCCTTGACCAGGCTTTTGCTGAAGGCAGTTGAGGGGAAATTGCGCCATGAGGCGGCAAACACGGCGACAGCGCCCTTGTCGGCCTCGCGCAGGAAGCGTTCGCCGATCGAATCCTCGGTCGGGTTGTCGAATGGCGCGGAGTAGCAGGTCATCGACAGGATCATCGGCAGGCGGTTGGCGTTGCTCAGGCCGCTGACGTCGTCGAGCGTGAACAGGTCGTGGTTCTTGCGGATGTCCGGCGGTCCGGTGCGCCAGATGTAGCGGCCACCGTGGCCGATGAAGTGCACCAGCAACTGGCCCTCGTTCAGGCCGTCCTTGATCGCGCTCTGGTGCGCGAGGTTGTCCGCTTCATCCTTGCTCGCATAGATCTTGTCGGCGAGAAAGCCTTCACTGCCGATCGTGTCGGCGATTTCGTCGGACGCCTTCTTGAAGTAGTCCTCCTCGTCGGTGATGAACATCACGTCACGACGCCACGCGCCCGGTTGCGGCTGGGTCATGTAGCTGACCGTCTTGTTGACGATCGCGATGACTTCCTCTGGCTCGACGACCGGGAAGCGTCCGATTGCAATCGAAGGCTGGTAGGAGTCGGCGGTATACGTGCCGAAGCCGTTGTCGCTTGCGGACTGCCCTTCCGGGGACGGGAATTGCCAGGTCGGGATCAGGTTGCGGCTGCTCGTATGCTCGCCGGTTTTCGCGTAGGAGGTTCCCGGAATGCCGGAGAAATGCCCGGGATAAAGCAGCTCGTGCGGATTGTTCGCGAACTTCGCGTAGGCCAGGTCGTTGTAGGTGTCATGGCGGATGTCGAAGCTCGCATCGCCAACCAGAAGCAGGAAGCGCGGACGCGGTTCGGGCCAGTGCGTTTGCGCGTGTTCAACGAGATTGCGGACGGCTTTCGGATGGGTGATGCCGGCATTGAAGCCGTCATACACATCCTGCACGTCGAGCACGGCCACGCGCAGGCCACGCTTTTCATGGAATTCGGCGAGCGGGCGCACCGCATCGATCAGGCTGGCGTGGCTGACGATCAGATAGTCGTAGCCGTGTTCCGGATTGTGCCAATCGGCCGAGGTGACGGCACGCAGCGCGACTGGCGAGGCCAGCTTGCCTTCCAGCGCGGGAAACAGCGTGACATCGCTGCCGGCGGAAGCGAATGCATAGCGACCGTTGCCGAGCGCCTTGCCGGGACGGCGCACACCGTCTTCGCCGAAAAGCACCGGATCGCCAGCGCCGCGCCATTCGAGCTGAGCACCGGTTGCCCGTGCCTCCGCGAACTGCATCGGCAAGGCGCCAGCATCGAGATTGCCGCTGATCGGAAAACTGAATTCAATCCAGTTGAACATGACGACATCGATCGCCGACTCTTCGGTCTTCCAGGGCAACGGTCGTTTCGGCACCGATAGCGTCAGTGCGTTGCCGCGCGCCTTGAGCAACGAGGCCGGGATGCGGATGTCCTCGACGACTTCGTCGCGGCCATCCCAGCTGAGCGTCTTCAGCCGGCGTCCGTTGATGCTGAGTTCAACGGAGTGATCGTCCGGCTTCTGTTCCTTTTTCTGATAGGGCGCATGGATTTTCGACATGCCGCGGAAATTGATGCGGGCCGCAATCTCGCCGCCGGGGGCGGCGATGTCGGGCAGGTCGAATTCCGAATTGAATGGCTGCGGATCGGCGTGCGTGAGCTTGGCCCACTGCCAGACATCCGGTTCTTCGCCGGGCTTTTGCTGGGTCTGGTCGAGCCGGATCATGAGATTGTCCTGCTCGAAATGCAG
>JBEBXZ010000361.1:0-3514 GCA_040391335.1 Dokdonella fugitiva
CATGGCTTCCCGATCAGAGCGGATCCGGCGCGAGCACACGCGCAAACGCGTCGGCCAGAATCGGCTCGTAGGGCTTCCAATGGCCGGATTCGAACGAGGCATCCAGACCACCCAGGGTATGCGGCCGACCGAACTTCTCGCTCCGCTGCAGCGCGTCGACGCCAATGAAGCGCGCCAGATCCGCACCGGCTGTCGCCGGATTCTCAAGCACGCCCATCGAATCGACGACCAGGTGCGGTACTGCCGTATTGCCGAGGCCGTGACGCGCATGGCGATTCGCACGCACCAGCCAATCGACGCCCGCGTCGAAATCGCTCAGCGCTGCGCTGGGGATCCAGCCAAATGCAAGCCAGTTGAGCAGGCTGTCGCGCAGGTCGCGCTCGGCAAGGATGATTTTCGCACCCGGAAAGACGCGCTTCACGAGCGCCAGCAGATGCGCATCCCAGAACGGAATCCAGTCGATCAGCGTCGTGCCTGCGGCAGCGCCCGCGGCGCGCGCCGCGGAGAAATACTCGCTGCGCAGCGTTTCGGTCTCCTCGCTGGAAATCTCCTCGATGGCGCGCTCGAACGTCCGTCCATCGAAACAGTCGTTGCGGCGGCCCACGGCGCGATCCCGCAATACGCTCACGCCGGCCTGTTCGGACAGCATGCCCGCGACGTACTCGACGCCACTCCCCGGCACGCCAATCAGGAAGATCGGCGCCGACTCGATGCTGGCGGCCGAAGGCTCGGCCAGAATGCGCTGGATGTCGGCGGGCAAGGCCGCGAGACCGGGCATCATGCTCGTCAAGCCGGTCTGCGCATCCTTGAACGACTGCACCGCGGACGCATACTCGCCACGACGATCGTGGATACGGCCGAGGTAGTTGGAACCCATGCGCTTGAGGGTGTCCGGCAGCACGCCGAAGCTCGACTGCGTCAGCAGCTCCAGCGCGGCGGCATCGTCGCCATTGCGCAGGTAGCCGCGGATGCGCAGCAGCGCGATCTGTTCATCGCCAGGGAACGTCTCGGCCACCTCGTGGGCGAGGGCGAGCGCGACTTCGTTCTCGCCGAGCCACTCGCGAAGCTGCGCGAGATGGTTCTTGGCGACGACATTGGATGCATCGCGATCGACGATCGCCTGCCAGTCCACGACCGCTTCCGGATAGCGCTGCAGCGAGGTCAGCATGCGCGCACGCTGTTCCAGCCAGCCCAGGTGGTCCGGATAGCGTTCGCACTGCGTAGTCACCAGTTCGAGTGCCTCGTCACTGCGATTGAGCTGACCCAGCGCCCACAACAGCACCGACGTCGCGGCCTGATGGCCCGGCGCGCGATTGAGGACAATGCGATAGGCATCGACCGCTTCATCCAGCCGCTGCTGCGCACGCAGGGCATCGGCCACGCCGATTTCAGCGGCCATTTCGAAACCGCGCACGTTGAGCAGGCTGCGCATCTGCTTCTCGCCTTCCGCGCCACGACCGGTCTCGATGAACAACTGACCGAGCGCATGCACCGCCTGCGGCAGGCCCGGGCGCAGGCGCAGCGCATTCAGGAAGGCCTGTTCGGCAAACGCGTGCATGCCGCGCGCCATGAAACCGCGACCCAGCGAGAACTGCACGCCGGCGTCATTCGGGGCCAGATCCGCGGCCCGCGTGAAGTACTTGATCGCCATTTCCGCATCGTTCGCACCGAGCGAAACCATGCCCAGACCGGTATAAGCCTGCGGATCTTCGCCAACGCGCAAGGCCGTGCGGAAATACTGCTCCGCCAGCTTGTGGTCGTCCTTGAGGAAAGCGATATGGCCCAGGGCGGTATGCGCGCCGCCGATGTTCGGATCAAGCGCCAGCGCACGCTCGTAGCTGGCCTGGGATTCTTCGTGCTTGCCGGCTTCGTACTGGACGGCGCCGAGCATGACGATCAAGCCGGGTTGATCGGGCGCCAGGCTGTGCGCGGCCTCGATCAGGCGCTCGGCTTCCGCCAGATCGCCGCGCTGGCGGCGCAGGCCGGCGAGCAGGCGCAAGACTTCGCCATTGGCCGGATTAGCCGCCAGCACTGAACGGTAACCCTGTTCAGCTTCCTCAAGGCGGCCCTGGCGGTGCAGTTCGATCGTTTCTCTGAGCATGTTCTTGGCGGTCCGGGTGGCGCGCGTGCGCGCGCGAAAAACGCCGATTATGCCGCATGCCGCCGCCAGCCGGCATTTCACGTTCGCCAGCGGACTTTCCGGCAACCGCCGCGACTGCGGGACAGACGTGCCGGCGCCCGTTTGGTGCGCGGGCACGAGGATCACCGGATCGATGGGCGCCAATCAGGATCTCGCCACGCTGCTGCGTGCACGCACGCCGCTGCTGGTCATCGAATCAGCTGAGGAAGGCCGCGTCATCGAGAGTTTCCGCCATGCGATCGCGCAATCGCTGCGGCCGCTGTTCACCTGGAGCATCACCGACGGCCTGCGTCGCATCGACATGGACGACGATGGCCCCGAAGCCGTGCCCGATGCGACGATGACCCTCACCTCGATCAAGCAGCGCACCGAGTCCGGCGTGTTCCTGCTGCTCGATTTCCAGCCCTACCTGCGCTATCCGATGACCTTGCGCCTGCTGCGCGAGATCATCCTGCGCCAGGCAGCGGCGGAGCACACGCTGGTACTGGTCGGCTCGCGCATCGAATTGCCGGATGATCTCGCCGCGCTCGGCACGCGCTTCGAGATCGCGCTGCCCGACGCGCAGGCACTGGCCGCGCTGATGCGCGAGGAGGCGTTCAATTACTCGCGCGAGCATGGTGGACGCCGCGTGGAAGTGGATGCCGATGCGGCACGCACGATCGTGCGCAACCTCGCCGGCCTCACGCTGGCCGATGCGCGGCGCATCGTACGCAAGCTGATCTACAACGATGGCGCGCTGACCGCCGCCGACATCCCGGATCTGGCGAAAGCGAAGTTCGCCCTGCTCGATCGCGACAACCTGCTGCACTTCGAATACGAGACCGCGCGCTTCACCGATGTCGCCGGCCTCACCCGCCTCAAGCGCTGGATCCAGCAACGCGAACCTGCCTTCATCGGCCGCAGGATGGCGGTCAAGCTCGATCCGCCGAAGGGCATCCTGCTGCTCGGCGTGCAGGGCTGCGGCAAGAGTCTTGCCGCGAAAGCGGTTGCCGGTGGTTTCGGCGTGCCGCTGCTGCGCCTGGATATCGGCACGCTGTACAACAAGTATCACGGTGAAACCGAGCGCAACCTGCGTGGCGCCTTGAAGAGTGCCGAACTGCTGGCCCCATGCGTGCTCTGGCTGGACGAAATCGAGAAGGCACTCGCCACCGAAGGCAATGACGATGGCGTCTCGCGCCGCGTGCTGGGTTATCTGCTGACCTGGATGGCCGAACGCAAGGCGCCGGTCTTCCTTGTCGCAACCGCCAACGACGTGCAGGCGCTGCCGCCGGAACTGTTGCGCAAGGGCCGCTTCGACGAGATCTTCTTCGTCGACCTGCCGGATACCGAATCACGCGCCGAGGTGCTGCGCATCCACCTGGCGAAACGCGAGCT
>JBEBXZ010000362.1:0-3506 GCA_040391335.1 Dokdonella fugitiva
AGGCTCGATGCCGCTTGCGAAACCGTGGTGATGGAACAGGCGAACAGGCACCAGGCGAACGCCGGTGCAGCATCCGCATAGGCCTTGCCATACAACAGGCCAATCACGGAGTCGGCGAACACGGCTCCGAAAGCGAGCAAGGGAGCCGCCAACAGGGCGAGATAGATGGTCGACGCCGCAAACCGGCGCCCGGCAATCTCGCGCCCCTGGCTCACGGCGCGCGCCATCATCGGCAGCAACAGCGCGCCGAACACGCCGGGCACCAGCAGTGCAGCACCGGATGCAAGCTGGTAGGCGACCTTGAATTGTCCCGCGCCCTCGGCATTGCCGTAGAGATTGAGGAACAGCACCTCGACCTCGCTTGCCGCGAAGAAGCCGATCGTCACCGTCATCGCGGTCATGCGCATGTGCCGCGCGACCCGCATGCGAAGTTCGGACGGCAACGAGCGTGCCGGCGCGACCGCCGGCATCAGGCGCCGCGCCTGCACATGCGACATCACGAAGAACAGCGCGCTCGAGATCACGAACACGCCGAGCAGGCCTTCGACCGGGGCGTCGAACCACCAGGCGGCAACGACCAGGGCGAGATTCACCGGCGTCGACACCAGCGCGGTGATCGCCGTCGCGCGGAAATCCTCGAAGCCCTTGGCGACGCCGATATTGAACATGTACTGCGAGCGCAGGATGACCGCGAGCACGAGAAATCCGAACAGCACGCGGTGATTGAAGCCCGGGGCGAGTTTCTCGCCGGCGAAGACGAACAGCAGACCGCCGGCCAGCAACACCACCAGCATGAACAGGCGTTGCGCCCTGCGCAGGTAGGCGAGCAGCGGCACGATCATTTCCTCGCGCCCGGCTCCGCGCAGATCGGCGATGAAGCGGATCGCGGCGCTGGCGGTGCCGGAGTTGCTGATCGCGACGCCCATCGCCACCAGCCAGATGACCATGCTGTAGGCACCGAAATCGCCCGGACCGAGATAGCGCGCGATGACGATCGACGTGAGCATGCCGAGCACGTACTCGGTGTAGATGCCGAGCGACGAGAACAGCGTGTTGCGCAGTGCTTGCGCGCGAATGCTCATCCGGTCACCAACAGGATTTTGACGATCACGTACAGCCCGATGATGCTCGCAACGGCAAGCAACGGCCAACGGATCAGGTCACGCGAAAGTTCGAAACGCGGCAGCGCCGGATAGCGTATGCGGGCGCCGGTGTAATAGCCGAGCACCAGCGCGGCGAGCAGGTACAGCAGGATCAGGTAGCTGCGACTGAGGAAGAATGCGGCGGCGAAGAAACCGATCTGCGACATCAGCAGGGTCATCGCGATGGAGCGTTCGACCTTCCATTCGGTCGCGGCCTGCGCATCGGCCAGTTCCGGACTGTGGCGCAGGACGGCCAGCATCATCATCACGCCATACCCGAGGAATGCCAGCCACAAGGTGTAGCCGACGATGCCGGTCTCGGCAAGCACGAGCACGAACGAATTGTGCGCGGTCAGGTTGGCGTTGTTGTCGGCGAACTGGCCCGGCCCGATGCCGAACAGCGGGCGCGAGATGAACATCTCGAAACCGCTGTACCAGGCGTCGACGCGCCCCGCGGCGGATGATTCGCTGGCATCGAGTTCGGAGAGCCGCGACGGCAGGGCGACGATCACCGCGAGCATGCCTAGCCCGAGCAAGCCAGCGGTCATGGCGCCACGGCGGCGCCAGACCCAGAACGCGACGAGCGCGACCAGGGCCAGCAACGCACCGCGCGAACTGGTCAGGTAGATGCCATAAAGCAGGGCCGCAGTCGCCGCCCACCAGAACAGGCGCCGCAAGCCGAGCAAGCCGCCGCGATCGGCGAGAAACAGCGCCATCGGCACGGTCATGACGAACAGCAGTCCGAGGTCGTTCGGGTCATTGAAGATGCCGACGTACTGGATGCGTGTTTCCTGGGAAAGGCCCATTCCGGTCCAGCCGGTGCCGAGACTCACCTGCTCGATGCCGTGCACGGCAAGCACCACCGAGCAGAGCGCGAAGAACGCCATCGTCACCAGCACCCGGGAGCGATCGGTCACCGCATGCGCCAGCACCACGAAGGCCAGCACGACCGGCGCGAAGCCCTGCAACTGGACCAGCGCCCCGCCCATCCAGCCGTTGCTGATCGGCGACAGCATGAGCACGGCGAAGAACGCCAGCAGCAGGATGTACTGCGGAGCGGAAAAGTTCTTGTTCGACGACGGCAGCCAGAACAGGAAGGCGAGGCACAACGCGATCGGCAGCATCGGTATGCCGGCATCCGCCCATTGCGGGTAGTCCTGTGGCCGGATCAGGACGAGCACGAGATAGACGAGGATGAAAAAGAACATGGACGACTCAGCCGATCAGGCGACGCGATCGCGGGATGGATAACTGAAAAGCTCGGGCACGCCGAGCATCGCGTCGAACCACGCGATATCCATCTGGCGCTCGACCGGAAGCCGGTGCAAGGCGAATTCCGGGCCGCTCGGGATCGCGTTCCTGCCCGTGGTATAGCTGCATCCCATCGTGTATCCCGCCGCGCGCACGGCCTCGACGACCTCGCCGTTGTAGGAATTGCTGCCACCCACCGGGTACGAAATGACTTCGGCAGGATGCGCCAGCTCGCGATCCAGCGTCTCCTTCGAGCAGGCCACTTCGGCGAGCATGTCGGCATGCGGCAACTTCGCCAGCATGCGATGCGAAACGCCGTGCGAACCGATCTCCATGCCCGCCGCCTGCATTTCGCGCAACTGGTCCCAGGTCATCGGGCGACAATCGTCATGCCCCATCGAGCGAGGGACCCCGCGCGCTTCCTCGAGTCGCGAAATGATCGATTCCTGGACGGAAGCATCGAGCCACTTGAGGCCATCGAGGATCCCGGCCGCGAGTTGCCGCCGCTCCGCAAGCCGGGACGGCAGCTCGCAATCGAGATCGAGTTCCGGGATGCGCAAGCGCGCGGCGCCGGAGCGGCAGACCATGTGCACCAGCCAGTCATAGGCAAACGGCATGCCGCTGTCCACGTGGCCGGTCGAAACGAAGAACGTCGCCGGATCGGGAATGCGGTCCGGTAGTTGTCGTCGTAGCCGTCGGCAAACGTGACGATCAGCGGATTTCGCGGCAAGCGCGCGCGACCGGAGATGGCCGCGACGAGATCACCGAAGCGGATCGGATTGAAGCGCCTGCGCACCAGCGACATCTGCTCGTGGAATTGCGCCGCCGATGCGCTGACCAGGTCGAGATCGAACCCGAATTCCGACTCGTCGCCGATCGTCACCACCCGGTGATAGGCGAGGATGCGCAGGTCGCGCACGAAGGCCGCGCGCAGGCGCGCCAGGCCCGGCAGCGCCCCGATCCGGTGCAGGCGCGTCGCCAGTTTCTGCCGGCGGCTCGGTGCGCCGCTCGGCGATGGTTCGATCGCGCGCATCATGCGCAGGGTTCCCGACGCAGCAAGCCCGTCCCGCGACATCGCCGGCATCGACGATGCCAGCTCGCGAGAGACCGATC
>JBEBXZ010000363.1:0-3504 GCA_040391335.1 Dokdonella fugitiva
CTCCCCGGGGCGCCCCCCCCCGGCCGCGCGGGGGGGGGGGGGGCGGGCCCCCCCGCGGGCGCGCGACGCACGCCAGAACAGGTATATCGATACGCGGTGCTTTGCGTTCAAGCGCCTGCAGGGTCGGTCTGCACGATCTTCCAGCGCGTGCCCTGCGCGGAATCCTCGATCATGATGCCTTTGGCCGCGAGTTCGGCGCGGATTTCATCGGCGCGTGCGAAGTTCTTCCCGGCGCGTGCGGCGAGCCGGGCATCGAGCAATTCCTGCACCCAGCCGGGATCGATCGCGGCACCCGATCCGGTCTGCTTGAACCAGGCTTCCGGATCCTGCTGCAACAGGCCAAGCAGACGCGCACCGCCGAGCAACGCGGCCTTGGTGCGTCGCTGTTCCTCGTCGCCAACCGCCTTGCGCGCCTCATCGGCGAGTCCTGCGAGTACCGCGAATGCCCCCGGCGTGTTCAAGTCGTCACAAAGCGTGGCTTCGACTTCTTCCGGGACGTCGAGCGCTCCTTCATCGACATCGACTCCTGCGCGGTCACGCAGCACCCCGTACCAGCCATCCAGCGTGGCGCGCGCCTGCGCGAGCGTCGTATCCGACCAGTCGAGCGGTTGGCGGTAGTGGGCCTTGAGCAGCAGGAAGCGCAGCACCTCGGGCGGATAGCGCTCGAGCAGTTCATGCAGCACCATGACGTTGCCGAGCGATTTCGACATCTTCCTGCCATCGAACGTCAGCATGCCGTTGTGCAGCCAGTAGCGCGCGAAAACCTTGCCGCCGTGCGCGCAGGTGCTTTGCGCTATCTCGTTCTCATGATGCGGGAACATGAGGTCGTTGCCGCCGGCATGGATATCGATCGTTTCACCCAGATGCGCGGCAGCCATCGCCGAGCACTCGATATGCCAGCCAGGACGTCCGCGCCCCCACGGACTGGGCCAACCCGGCAGATCATCGGTCGACGGCTTCCAGAGCACGAAATCGGCCGCGTTCTTCTTGTACGGCGCGACTTCGACGCGCGCGCCGGCAATCATGTCTTCGACCGAACGGCCCGACAGCTTTCCGTAGTCGGCATAGCTGGTCACGTCGAACAGCACATGGCCCTCGGCCGCATAGGCGTTGCCGCTGGCGATCAGGCTCTCGCAAAGCGCGATGATCTCGCCCATATGCGTCGTGGCGTATGGAACGACATCCGGCGGATCGACGCCGAGGCGCGCCATGTCGTCGAAATAGGCCTGCGCGTAGCGCTCCGTGATGGTCGTGATCGGTACGCCGGCCTGCTGGGCCGCTGCGTTGATCTTGTCGTCAACGTCGGTGATATTGCGCGCATAAACGACGTTCGGGTACTTCCGACGCAGCAACCTGGCGAGCAATCCGAATACCACGGCCGGGCGCGCATTGCCGATGTGGATGTAGTTGTAGACGGTTGGCCCGCACACGTACATGGTCACGCGTTCGGCGTCCTGCGGCACGAAGGGTTCGACGCGGCGGGTCATGGAATTGTGGAGGCGCAAGCTCATCGGTCTCGATCGGGCACGGAAAGACGCGATGATAGCAGGGGCGCCACGCCTGCTCTGGGCAGGCGCATCGCGCAAAATGGCCCGGGCCACTCGCCGGTTGTGTTGCGGGATGGGTCGCCCGCTTACGTTAGCATTCAGTAAAATCGTGCTGTAATTCCGGGCAATCTGTCACAGGCGTGCGTCCCCGCATGTATTCGAGCGCTCGCCGACATAACTGCTTCGGAGATTCTGATGGGCAACAAGCTTTGGGTCGTCTGTGCCGCGCTCGCGGCCGCGGGTGCTGCGCAGGCCCAGGATCGTGGTTACGACGGTGAGCCGGGATCGGACAATGTGAAACTGGCCTGGGCCGACGTTCTTCGCGTCGATCCCGTTTATGACAACGTGCAGACCGTGCGCCCGCGCGAAGAGTGCTACGACGCCGAAGTCGAGCATCGTGACTCGCGCGGCAACAATACCGCCGGCACGGTGATCGGAGCGATCGTCGGTGGCGCGCTCGGCAACACGGTCGGCAAGGGCGATGGCCGCAAGGCGGCGACGATTGCGGGCGCCGTTGCTGGCGGCGCGATCGGCAACAGCGCTTCGCGTCGTGATGATCGCTATTACTCCTCGACCGAAACGCGTTGCCGCACGGTCGAGGATCGCGTCAGCGAACGACGCATCGTTGGCTATGACGTCCAGTACCGTTATCGCGGTGACGTCTTCATGTCGCAGCTCGACTATGATCCGGGCGAGCGCATGCGGGTCCGCGTCAGCATCAGCCCGGCGGAATAAGCGTTTGGTTTCATGCGATCGGCAGTGCCTGTTGCGCTGCCGCAAGATTGTCGGTAACGTCCGCTTCCAATGAATAGCCGTCTATCCAGCACCGATCTCCAGTCCAGCGCCCACATGGCCGCAGGAATGACGTCGCGTGCCCGTCGACCGTTGTCTGACATTCCAGTCGGGTAAAAGTCGCGCGCGCTCCTTATGTGTTCAGACGAAAACCCGGCCGCCGCGCCGGGTTTTTTTGTTTCATCTGCCGGGAATTTGCATGAGCAACAGACATTTTCTGACCACCCAGGACTGGAGTCGCAGCGATCTCGATGCGCTCCTCGCGCAGGCTGCCGAATTCAAGCGTTCGAAATTCGGCAAGCAGCTCGAGGGGCGCTCCATTGCCTTGTTGTTCTTCAATCCTTCGATGCGCACGCGCACGAGTTTCGAACTCGGCGCGCATCAGCTCGGCTGCAAGGCGATCGTGCTGGCGCCCGGCAAGGATGCGTGGCCGATCGAGTTCGAAGTCGGCAGCGTGATGGATGGCGACACCGAGGAACACATCGCGGAAGTCGCGCGCGTGCTCAGCCGCTATGTGGACCTGATCGGCGTGCGTGCGTTTCCGAAGTTCCAGGACTGGTCGGTCGATCGCGAGGATCGCGTGATCCACGCCTTTGCCAAGTATTCGAGCGTGCCGGTGATCAACATGGAAACGATCACGCATCCTTGCCAGGAACTGGCCCATGTCATGGCGCTGCAGGAGCATCTCGGTCCGGAATTGAAGGGCCGCAAATACGTGCTGACCTGGACCTATCACCCGAAACCGTTGAACACAGCAGTGGCGAACTCCGCCCTGCTGATCGCGACCCGCTTCGGCATGGACGTGACCCTTTTGTGCCCGACCGACGAATACCTGCTGGATCCGCGCTACATGGCTTTCGCCAGGCAGAATGCCGCTGAGAATGGCGGTTCTCTGGCCATCAGCCATGACGTCGAAAGCGCTTATCGCGGCGCTGATGTCGTCTACGCGAAGAGCTGGGGCGCCATCCCGTATTTCGGTCGCTGGGACCAGGAAAAACCGATCCGCGACGCGCATCGGCATTTCATCGTCGACGAGGCAAAGATGGCGCTGACCAACAATGGATTGTTCAGTCATTGCCTGCCGTTGCGGCGCAACGTCAAGGCCACCGATGCGGTCATGGATTCCCCGTCCTGCATCGCGATCGACGAGGCCGAGAACCGCCTG
>JBEBXZ010000364.1:0-3494 GCA_040391335.1 Dokdonella fugitiva
CGCAACGTCGTGCCACCGGAGTGCGCGCCATCCGCGGACTGCAGGTCATCGGCCAGCACACGAACATGGTGTTCATCGAGGTGCCGGTCGAGCGCCTGCGTGCCCTGGATACCCATCTGCGCGAGCACGAGGTCCGCGTGAGCATCGGCTATCTGCCCAGCGTGCGACTCGTCACCCACCTCGACGTCGATGATGCCGCGATCGAACGCGCGGTCGAGGTATTCGCGCGTTTCTTCGCCTGAGCCCGGAATACGCGACTCCCGCGGAATTGGCGCCTCTTTCCGGGAGTATGCGGCGAACGAGCCGGCGTCCGCCGGAAGCGTGCCGGAGCAAGGCGGCCGCATCCCGGCGAGCATGTGCTCAGTGGTGCTGGCGCAGCATGCCGCGCGCACGCCATCCGACGAACCCGAGCAGCAGCGCCAGCAGGATGAGGGCGGTCGTCGATAAGGCCGGCAGGGCGGTCGCTGCAGCAGGCGTGCCACCGAGATTGGTCAGGCTGAAGTCGACGGGCGGGATCCCGCCGAGTGCCTCACTGCGCCGCTTCTGCCCGCCGCCAATGCTCGCGCGCACGCTGTAGCTGCCGGCCACCGCACCCGCGATTGCCGTGGTCCGTGCATTTCCACCCGCATCGGTTTGTACCGAGGTCGGTGCGAGTTCCGCTCCGGCGCCGCCGTTGAACTGGACTGCAAACTCGATCGTTTCGTTCTCGATCGCGTCTCCCGAGGAATCGGTCAAACGCACACTGAGCGGTATCGGGAAGGCATTGCCGGTCGAGACCGCCTGGTTGTCTCCCCCCGTGATGACGAGTCCTGTTGTGGAGCCGGCATTGGCATGGCCGGCGGTCATGAGCGAACCGGCGACGAGACTCAACGACAGGACGAAGCGGGCGACGAGTTGCATGAAAGTACTCCAGTGGCCAGGAAGACGAAGGTGTGCCGGGGACACAAACCCGGGGCGAAGAAGAAGCCCGCCACAGTCGTTGCGCGCGCCGCCGCGCCGCTGGAAAGCGACCGTTGGCCCTGGAGGTCAATCGAGTACGGGCGGACGGGCGGTTCAGCCCGACGCCGGCATCAACGCTGACGCTCCGGCGCGCAGGTCGGTTCGGCGCGGCTTGATCAATCCCGGACGGTGCAGCGATCCGGGGATATCCACCCCGGTCGTGCCCGCCTCTTCGTCCGGTACGCTTAGCGTCAGGGTGCCTCGCTATACTTCCGGCAATTCCAGCCTGTCGAATGCCGTGCCAGCCCGCATCGAACCCATTCACATCACCGCCTACACAGCGACTTCCGCCCTCGGCCGCGGCCGCATGGCGCATTACGCCGCTTTGCGCACGCGCCAGACCGGACTGGTCGACAACGATTTCACGCCCGAGCCGCTGCCCTGCGCGATTGGCCGCGTGGCAGGCCTGGAACAGGCACCACTGCCGCAGGCGCTGGCGCAATACGAATGCCGCAACAACCGCCTGGCGTGGCTTGGACTCGCCGCGGACGGCTTCCTCGATGCGGCACGCGAAGCGATCGCGCGTCATGGCGCGGATCGCGTTGCCTTGCTGGTCGCCACGTCGACCTCGAGCATCGGTTCCACCGAGGATGCCTATGCACGTCTTGAACAGGGTCGTGTTCCCGCCGACCTGCAACGCCCGGAGATCCACACCCCGCATTCGCTCGGCCTGTTCCTCGAACAGGTGCTCGGCACGCGTGGCCCCTGCCTGACCACGGCGACGGCCTGCTCATCGAGCGCGAAGATCTTCGCCAAGGCCGAACGTCTCATACGGCTTGGCATCGTCGATGCGGCCGTCCTTGCCGGTGTCGATTCGCTGTGCCACAGCGTGCTCTATGGCTTCAACTCGCTGGAGCTTGTTTCCGACGAGGTATGCCGCCCGTTCGATGCGCGCCGGCGCGGCATCTCGATCGGCGAGGCCGCCGGTTACGCGCTGGTCGAGCGCGAGGCCCCGCGCGGAACGCCGCAACTCGTCGGCTGGGGCGAATCCAGCGATGCCTACCATATGTCGACGCCGCACCCGGAAGGTCTCGGCGCGCGACTCGCACTCGACGACGCACTCGCGCGCGCCGGCATCACCTGTGACGACGTCGACTACATCAACCTGCACGGCACCGCGACGCCGAAGAACGACGAAGTCGAGGCCGGCGTGATCCGCGCGGCGTTCGGCGAACGCACGCGGGCGAGTTCGACCAAGGGCTGGACTGGCCACACGCTGGGCGCCGCCGGATTGCTCGAAGCGAACATCAGCCTGCTCGCGATCGAGCACGGCTTCGTGCCCGGCACGCTCCATTGCGAACAACTGGATCCACTTTGCGGCGCGCAGATTGCACTGGCCAACGAGCAGCGCGACGTACGCATCGCGCTGAGCAACTCGTTCGGTTTCGGTGGCAGCAACTGCACCTTGGCCTTCGCACGCGGAAAAGGACCATGAACGGACTCGACATCACGATCGAAGGTATCGGTTTCTGGGCACGCGGCTGGCCGGACTGGAACAGCGCGCGCGCGTCCCTGCGCGGCCTCGACGAACCCGTACCCGATGCGCCGCAACGGCCGCCCGCCAGCATGCTCAGCCCCGTCGAGCGGCGTCGCGCACCGGATCCGGTGCTGCTTGCCTGCGAGATCGCCGCACAAGCCTGCGCCGCTTCGGGGCGCGATCCAGCCACCCTTCCTTCGATATTCGCATCCACCCATGGAGATCTCGTGATAACGGACTATATGTGCTCGACGCTGGCCAGCGCGCCGCGCGAGCTGTCGCCGATACGATTCCACAATTCAGTGCACAACGCGCCGGCCGGCTACTGGACGATTGCCGCGCATTGCCATGCCGCATCGACATCGACCAGTGCCTGGCACGCGAGTTTTGGCGCGGCCTTGTTCGAGGCGGGCGTCGAAGCGGTCGCCGGCGACACGCCGGTGTTGCTGGCTGCCTATGACACCGAGTCGCGCGGCCCATTGCTCCAGGTTTCACCATCGGGCGCCTTGTTTGGCGTTGCATTCGTCGTGGCGCCAGCGCGCGAAACGGGGATGCGGCTGCGCTTGACGATGCAGTCCGGTACCGCAGCGGGCGACCGTACCCCATTGCCGGCGGCTTTCGCCACGCTTGCAGCGGCCAATCCGATGGCCGAGGCGGCCTTGCCGTTCCTGCACGCGCTGGCCACTGGTTCCGCGCAGAGCATCCGGATCGCTGCCGGCGCACGCAGCACGACCACGATCGAGGTGCTCGCGTGAGCAGCAGCACACCGCGTACCGCGATCCTGATTCCGGCCCTCAATGAAGAGCTGGCGATTCGCCACGTCGTGCAGTCGGCACTCGCCGTGCTGCCTGACGTGATCGTGATCGACGACGGCTCGACCGATCGAACGCTTGGGGAAATCGCCGACCTGCCGGTCAGCGTGATCCGCCACGAGCGACCGCTCGGCAAGGGCGAGAGCCTGCGCGACGGATTCCGCGAGGCGCTGCGCCGCGGTTTCGATGCCGTGGTCGCGATGGAT
>JBEBXZ010000365.1:0-3493 GCA_040391335.1 Dokdonella fugitiva
TCTTAACACTCTTTCCCTACACGACGCTCTTCCGATCTGCTGGTACTGCTTGAGCAGGCGGTTGACATCGGCCGGCTGCATGCCGGAACCACGCGCCACGCGTGCGCGGCGCGAGCCGTTCAGCAAATCGGGATGACGGCGTTCCTTCTTCGTCATCGAGTTGATGATCGCGATCATGCGATGCACCTCCTTGTCATTGACCTTCGACTTGACCTGCTCGGACATCGCGCCCATGCCGGGCAGCTTGTCCATCAGCGAGGCCATGCCACCCATGCTGACCATCTGTTCGAGCTGGGTCTTCATGTCGTTGAGGTCGAAGCGCTTGCCCTTCATGACCTTTTCGGCCAGCTTCTGCACCTTCTCCTGATCGACCTTGCGCTCGACTTCCTCGACCAGCGACAACACGTCGCCCATGCCGAGGATGCGCTGCGCGATGCGGTCCGGATGGAACGGTTCGAGCGCCTCTGGCTTCTCACCGGCGCCGATGAACTTGATCGGACGCCCGGTGATGTAACGCACCGACAAGGCAGCACCACCGCGCGCATCGCCATCGGTCTTGGTCAGGATCACGCCGGTGAGCGGCAGCGCCTCGGAGAACGCCTTGGCCGTATTCGCCGCATCCTGGCCGGTCATCGCATCGACCACGAACAGCGTCTCGACCGGATTCAAGGCGGCGTGCAGCGCCTTGATTTCATCCATCATCGCCGCATCGACGTGCAGGCGGCCGGCGGTATCGACGATCAGGACGTCGGCAAAATTCTTCTTCGCCGCATCCAGTGCGGATTTCGCGATCGCCACCGGATCCTGCTCGCCGGTCGACGGATGGAACAGCACCTCGACCTGATCGGCCAGCGTGCGCAACTGCTCGATCGCGGCTGGACGATAAACGTCGCAACTGACGACCATGACTTTCTTCTTTTTGCGCTCGCGCAGGAAGCGCGCGAGCTTGGCGACCGTGGTCGTCTTGCCAGCACCCTGCAAGCCAGCCATCAGCACGATGGCCGGCGGCGCAGCGGCGAGATTCAGATCGGTATTGACCGTGCCCATCACGGCCGTCAATTCGTCGCGCACGACCTTGATCAGCGCCTGGCCCGGCGTCAGGCTCTTCATGACCTCCTGGCCGATCGCACGCACCTGCACGCGCTGGATCAGCGCCTGCACGACAGGCAGGGCGACATCGGCTTCGAGCAGGGCGATGCGCACTTCGCGCATGGATTCGCGGATGTTGGCTTCGGTCAGGCGACCACGCCCGCGCAGGCGTTCGACGGTGGTTGACAGGCGCTGACTCAGGGATTCGAACATGAGGTCCACGGCAAACACAAAAACGGTCGCGGAGTATATCAGCGCTGGCCGGCTTGTTCGTGCCATGCACACGCCGGCTCCTGCGTTCGGCGCATTCCGGTGGGCACGGTCGCTGTGCGACACTTCCGGGCATGCACATCAGCCCGCTCAGCGCCTTTGCGGTCATCGCCTACCTGATCGCGGCGATCCTTGTTGCCCTGCCGATCGCCCGTCTGCCCGCGCCTGCGCGAGGTATTGCGCTTGCGCTTGCCAGTCTCGCCGCACTCGCACACGCGATGCTGATCTTCGGCATGCACCGCGGCGGACTCGACCTGCATTTCTTCGCGGCGCTGTCGCTGGCCGGTTTCGGCGTGGCGGCGCTGACCCTTGTGGTCAACCTGTTCCGCCCGGTAGCCGGACTCGGCGTGATCGTGTTCCCGCTGGCAGCCCTGCTGCTCGGCATCGATCTCTTCGCCGCACCGACGACCGCGCCGCTGCCTATGGAATGGCAGATCAAGCTTCACGCAACCTTCGCCCTGCTCGCCTACAGCCTGCTCAGCATCGCCGCCCTGCTGGCGATCCTGCTTGCCTTTCAGGAACGTGCGCTGCGTCGACGCCGCCTTGATTCAACCCTGATCCGCGCCCTGCCCCCGCTGACGCTGACCGAGGCCCTGATGTTCCGGCTGATCGGCGCCGGCTTCGTGTTCCTGACCCTGACCCTGGTCACCGGCGTGCTGTTCGTCGATGACCTCTTCGCGCAACACCTCGTGCACAAGACGATCCTGTCGATCGCCTCATGGCTGGTCTTCGGCTTGCTGCTGTTCGGCCGCTGGCGCTGGGGCTGGCGCGGCAAGCGCGCCGTGCGCCTGACCCTGACCGGCATGGTCGTGCTGCTGCTGGCATTCTTCGGCAGCAAGTTCGTCCTCGAACTGGTGCTCAAGCGCATCGTCTGAGCTGCGCGAATCCTTGCGCGTTGTCCATCGATTGAACCCGGCACTCACGTGCGCCAGCAGAGTTTTTCCGAATTGTCGGCACTCCACGATCCAGGAAGCAGCATGCGGGACGGAATCCGGGACAGCAGTCCTTCCTTGTTCGCGATCATCCCGGAAGGCCTGTTCGGTCCCTTGGCGTCGCCGAATCGCCAGCATTACTGGCACCTGCTGTGCCGGTTGTTCGCGGAGTTCTTCGGCCCGGATGCGCCGCTGCCACCGAGCCTCGGCTTCCAGCGCCGCGAAATCACGGCTGCACTGGAACGCTACCTGCTGACCGATGACCCCTGGGAGGATGACGAGAGCGAAGCACCCGATGCGCCGCTCGGCGTCCGCGCCAACGGCATCCACGAGCGTTTCCGCAATGCCGGCTGGCTGCGGCAGGAACGCGTCGGCGCACGCGAAATGGTGTCGATGACGCCACTCGTCTCGCAACTGCTGAATACGCTGATCGATTTTTCCGAACGCGGCCCGGCTTTCGTCGGCGCCAAGGTGCGTTCGATCGAGCTGCAACTGCGCTTGGTCGTCGATGGCAAGGCCGGTGCCGATACGCTCGACGAAGCCGCTGACCAGGCACGCCAGTTGTTGTCGCAAGTCGCCGCGATCGGCGTCCAGGTGCGCGACCTGATGCCCGAGCTGAGCAAGGCGGAAAGCACGGCGATGTTCGCGCGCAAGCTGTTCGAGCGTTACGTTGGTGAGTTGTTCGTCGGCGACTATGCCGAACTGCACAACGCCGATCATCCGCTCGCGCGGCGCACGTCGATCCTCGCCATGGTTCGCGAACTGGAACAACCTGAGCGGCGCGAACCCTTGATCCAGTGGTATCAGGAAAAAGCCACCTCAGGCGATCGCCCACGCGCCGAATTGCGCCTGCAACGCAGCCTGCGGCGCCTGCACGAAATCGATCGCATCGATGAATACCTCGGCCGGCTGGATGACGACATCCGCCTCGCCAACCGGCGCGCGCTGGCCTTCCTCGATTACCGCCTGCGTGCACCGGACAAGCTCGACATCCTGCTGCGGCGCGCCTGTCGCGGCGTGCACAGTGCTCCGGAAGAGGCCTTGCGCCTGCCGGTCGCGCCGACCGGCCTGATGGACGAGACGCGCCTGCGTGCGCCACGCCAGCGCGCGCGTGCGATTCCGCGCACGGCGAATACGCCGCTCGCGCCGACGCCCGAACAGATCGCCCGGCTCAACCTGCTCAAGCGCATGAAGCGCTCGCG
>JBEBXZ010000366.1:0-3492 GCA_040391335.1 Dokdonella fugitiva
ACGATGCACGATTTCATGCGCATGGCGGATGCCGCGTGCAGCATAGACACGACGCAAGACAGGGTGCAGATCCTGCGGCCAGTCGCCGCCATCCTGCCCGATCGCGCGACGCAGGATGCGAACCGGAATCACGCGTCGAGGCTGCGCACGGAACGCCACACGCGAAACCGATGCGCAGCGCGCAGGTTCACGCGCTCCCCGGATTCAAGCAACAAGCGGAGCCGCTTGATACGTCCGCTGCGCAACAGCGCATCGATGGCTTGCAGCCAATCGTGTTCGAGCGACTCGCCACGCAGGTCGCAAAGATCGATCAGCACGGCCTGCCCGGCATCGCGCCCGATCGCATCGCGCAATGGCTGGAGATCGACCGGCTGCACGCGGACATTGGCGAGACGAGCAAGCTCGGTGATCGCGATGCCGTTCGTGAACACCTGTTGCACCTCGCTGCGCACCCATGCCGGCAGTACACCCGCACCCCAGAACCACAGGCTGTTGACGCTGACCGCGCCTCGCTCGGTGCGCGCGGCGTTGACGGGATGGTTGTGCAACAGCACCTGCACTTCGTTGAACAGTACGCGCCAGCGCCGGCCAGCGGTTCCCTCGGGCAGGTGCAGCTTGAGGTCATCGCCCATCGCCTCATCCGGCGACGCCGCATCGGGAAGCTCGGAGCCGACTGCCGCGCGCAGATACCAGCGATTCGGCAAACGCGCGTCGAACTCGAATCCACTGTCGCCGAACAAGGGCTTGAGGCTGCGTGCGATCTGCGCGCATTCGGACGCGTCGAGGCCAAGATCGCCGCAGGCGAGCATGCGTGCCGTCGTCATGTCCGCACGCACATGCGCCGGATCGGCACGCAACCAGGCACTGCCCATCGCATCGCCGACGTCGAACTGCCGGGTCAGCGCGGCAATCGGAACGCGCGTGCCCGGCCACTGGAACACCGTTTTGAGCGCCGGCTCGATTCCCGCATCGGCGTCCAGCCCGCGATCCCCGCGTGCGAACCAGCGCGCGAGGACGCCGCGGGCAACCGCAGGCGTCGCCACGCAGCGCTTCAGTTCGGGCAGCAGCAGCGAAACCTGGGTCATGTCGGACGGGTTTGCTCGAACATGCGCCCGCGCTCGCCACATCCGAACGCCCTGTCCAGTCGTGATTTCAACACGGGCGCGCGGTGGCCGGGATCAACCGATATAACGCACGCCGAGAATCTCGTAGTTGCGCGTGCCATTCGGCGCCTGGAACTCGAACGAATCGCCTTCGCTCTTGCCGATCAGCGCGCGCGCGAACGGCGATGAGACGGAAATCAGGCGTTGCTTGATGTCGGCTTCGAGGTCGCCAACGATCTGGTAGGTGACTTCGTCGCCGCTGTCTTCGTCGGCAAGATCGACCGTCGCGCCGAATACCACGCGCTTGCCGGCGTTGAGCTTCGCGATATCGATCACGTCGGCATAGCTGAGCGCCGCTTCAAGCTCGTTGATGCGACCTTCCGTGAACCCCTGCATCTCGCGCGCGGCGTGATACTCGGCGTTCTCCTTGAGATCGCCGTGGGCGCGCGCTTCCGCGATCGCCTGGATGATGCGCGGGCGATCCACGGTCTTCAGGCGCTCGAGTTCGGCACGCAGGCGCGCCGCGCCTTTCTCTGTCATTGGAGCTCGATTCATGCTTTCAATTCCCTGTGCAATTCCTGCAGGCTGTGCACGCTTCCGCTGTCGCGGAAATCCAGCGAGTGCAACAAGGCCCTGGCACCCGAGATGGTAGTCGAATAGGTCACGCGTTGCTGCAGCGCCTGGCGCCGGATCGAGAACGAATCGGCGATCGCCTGCTTGCCTTCGGTCGTGTTGACGATGAAGACGATCTCGCGGTTCTTGATCAGGTCGACGATATGCGGACGCCCCTCGATCACCTTGTTGATGCGCTCGCAGGAAATGCCGCGTGCAGCGAGGTGCGCGCAGGTACCGCTCGTCGCGACCAGACTGAAACCACGCCGCACGAGATCCTCGGCGACCGAAACAAGGCGCTCCTTGTCCGATTCGCGCACCGACAGGAACGCCTTGCCAATCGCGGGCGGCGAGATGCTTGCGGCCTCGTGGGCACGTGCGAAAGCAGCACCAAAGCTGCGACCGACACCCATCACCTCGCCGGTGGAACGCATTTCCGGCCCGAGGATGGGATCGACATTCTGGAACTTGAGGAACGGGAAGATCGCTTCCTTGACCGAGTAATAGTCCGGCACGATCTCTTTCGTTTCGCCCTGTGCCACAAGCGACTGGCCGACCATGCAGCGTGCCGCGATCTTGGCCAGCGGCTGACCGGTCGCCTTCGATACAAACGGCACGGTGCGCGACGCACGCGGATTCACCTCGAGCACGAAAATCTGCTCGCCCTGGATCGCGAACTGCGTGTTCATCAATCCGATGACTTTGAGCTCACGTGCCATCTCGGCGACCTGCACGCGCAGGCGATCCTGCACTTCCGCGCTCAGCGAATACGGCGGCAGCGAGCACGAGGAATCGCCCGAATGCACGCCCGCCTCCTCGATGTGCTCCATGACGCCGCCGATCAGCACGTTGCCTTCGGCGTCGGCGACGATATCGACATCGACCTCGGTTGCATGGTCGAGGAAGCGATCGAGCAACACGGGTGAATCGTTCGATACACGCACCGCATCGCGGATGTAGCGCGCCAGATCGGCATCGTCGTGAACCACTTCCATGGCGCGGCCACCGAGCACGTAGCTGGGGCGCACGACCAGGGGGTAACCGATCTCGCGAGCAAGGGCCAGCGCCTCGTCGGGATTGCGCGCGGTACGGTTCGGCGGCTGCGCCAAGCCGAGCTTGGTGATCATCTGCTGGAAGCGCTCGCGATCCTCGGCGAGATCGATCGAATCCGGCGAGGTGCCGATGATTGGCGCACCCGCGGCTTCGAGCGCGCGCGCGAGCTTGAGCGGAGTCTGCCCGCCGTACTGCACGATGACGCCCTTCGGCTTTTCCAGATCGATGATCTCGAGCACGTCCTCGAGCGTCAGCGATTCGAAATACAGGCGATCCGAAGTGTCGTAATCGGTCGACACGGTTTCCGGATTGCAGTTGACCATGATCGTTTCATAGCCGTCCTCGCGCAGGGCGAGCGCGGCATGCACGCAGCAATAGTCGAACTCGATCCCCTGGCCGATGCGGTTCGGGCCGCCGCCGAGCACGATGATCTTGTCGCGATGGCTCGGCTCTGCCTCGCATTCCTCCTCGTAGGTGGAATACAGGTATGCCGTTGTCGTCGCGAACTCGGCCGCGCACGAATCGACGCGCTTGTAGACCGGCCGCACGTTGAACGCCCGACGCAGTGCGCGCACCGCGTTTTCATCGGTCCCCAGCAGTTCGGCGAGACGCGAATCGGAGAAACCCTTGCGCTTGAGCGCAAGCATGCGCTGCGCGTCGATCGCGGCGAGTCCCTGCGCGCGCACCGCGCGCTCGATCTCGACCAGGTCCTCGATCTGCGCGA
>JBEBXZ010000367.1:0-3491 GCA_040391335.1 Dokdonella fugitiva
GCTGTTGTGGGACCATCCGCGTCCGCTGCTGCTCACCGCGATTCCAACCGCTCTGCGTCGCCTGGCCTCGAACTGGCGTGCCGGCGACGCGCCGGCGGCTGAACATGTGACCGGGCATCCGTTGCCTGAGTTCGTACCGGCCGCGCTGTTCAGCGATTTGACTCTGCCCGAGGCACAACTGTGTCTGCCCGCCGCGGGGTCTATCTTTGCACTGCCAGTACTGCAAGCGCTGAATGAGTTCGCGCCCGGCAAGGTGTCGCGCCGCTTCGACCAAACCTTGTGGCTGGGACCTAGCGAAGCCGAACTGGTGCAACTGATCGATGCTGCGGACCCGTCAGGCGCGGACACACCGCTCGCGATAGACAACTGGTACAAACTTGAGTCTCAACCGGATTTTCACATCGCCGACGCCGATGGTGTACGCGTTTGTCCGGCATTCCGTCCCGTTGCGTTTCATTTGCTGCAAGTTCCGAAGCAGACGGGAAGCAATGCCATCCAGGTGCAAGACAGCTCCAATGCACGCTTAGCTTGGCGCAGCCAGATCTTCGGACGCAGACAAGGCGCGATCTTTACTGCGCCCCGCGAGCGCGTGGGCATCGCGCAGCTGTTTCAGGACGTGATCGTCCAGACCCATGCGAGCCAGGCGCAGGCCACAGTGCGACGCTTCGCTGTCGCTTCGCATGTCAGCCTACGGCTGCGTCAGTCCAACGACCGGCGGGACTACCGCGCCACGTGGCGGTTCGAGCGGGACGGTGTGCCATGTGGAATTGGCTTCGAAATCGACGCCGATGCGTTGTGCTTTCGCCTGCAGTTGCCGGCATCACCAGGCGAGGAACTGCAGAACGCGCCAGCTGCCGGGCAACGCGCCGCGCGCACGGCGCGCTATCGCTGGGAAGCGCAACACGGCAGTGCCTTGACCGAAGTCGAGCACAACCCCTTTGCCCGCGACTGGCTCGCGCAGATCTTCCAGATCGCCGTAGTCGCATATGCGGCAGAGCAGGACGTATCGCTGTCTGACGCGATCCACGCTTTGGGGGAGGGTCAGGCCCCGGATCGACTTAGCAGCGTTCTCACGGCCATCTTCCAGTCCACCGATGTAGTCGAAGCAGACGGCACCCAAACCGCCGGCGATATACCTAGGCTCAAGGAGAACTTGCAAACATCGCTGCGTAGGCGCGAGGTCGTGCGCGCGCTCGCGGAACTGGCAGCGGGAACGCTGACCGCGCCATTCGATGCGACATGGGACGGCTGGCTATCGAATGTCCATCTGCACACGCTAGGCGCTGCCGTGCTGGATGCCATCCAGCAGGCCTGTCCGCAAATCAGCACGGACGATCTCGCCGTCGACGGTGACCCAGGCCCTCAGGAAGACGGCGCGCTCCGAGCGCACACGGAATTGTGGATCTCCGAGGTCAATCCTGGCGGTAATGGTCTGATCGAGCAGGTAGTCGAGGCGCTCGCCACTGATTCAACGCTCTTCTTCCGTCGCATTGAAACGGCGTTGGGCCAATCTGAATTCGAAATCATCGACACTCAGTTGCGGGGTTTCCTGCAGGCCATTGGATCTGCGGACGGCGATGCCGAACTGATCGCAATAACCCAGAACATACGCGAGTCCGATTCCTCGCTGCAGACCCAGAAAGGCCTCGAGCGGCTGCGCCGATCGCTGGTCAAGCGCAACCAGGCGGTTTTCCATGGCTTCATGGCTGCGCTCAGCAGTCGCGTCCTGCGTCCGCACACGCCGCCGGACCTAGACGCACTGTTGGCCGACTTCATGCAGCGGTGGGACGAGTTGGAATCACGACTGGGCGTGGAAGTCGATGCACGCGTGATCTGCGCATTGTTCAGTCGTGAAGATCGAATTGACCAGGTATTCCTCGCGGCCGGTTTCGACCTGCCCGAGGGTGATCGCACCACCTGGCGCTTCAGCGTGCTTTTGGGCTTGGTCTGGGCACGCGGACATGCCTTGCGCAACCATGCCCTACCGCTGCCGCTGCGTTTCCAGGGCACCCCCGCTGTTACAGAGCGCCTGCTGCTGCAGAACTGGTTGTCTGCACCGGATACGCCGATCGCAGCAGACGCCGCGGATTGGCTGGAAGCCCTGCACGATCGCCTAGTCCGACTGGGTCGCGCCACGGTGCACGTGCGCGATGCGGAACTACTTGCAACGGTGATGGGACCGCTAGTGACGCGTCCGGTGCAACTGGAATACCTTAATGTCTATCCGAAGCTGGTGTCGATTGCCCGACTAGACGATGGAATTTGCCTCCAACTAGAACTGGAGGCGACGGCATGAGCCTTACGAGAAAGATCTTCAAGAGCTCCACGGCTCTGCAGGGGGCCGTCCAAGAAGTGCTCTGTTTCGCATTCGCCCAAGAGTTGCTCGCGCCGAGTCAGCACCTTTTCCTGGTCGCACCGTGGATTAGCAACATCAGCGTGTTCGACAACCGACTGGGTCGGTTCTCCGCGCTCAACCCCGATTGGGGCAAGCGCGACATCAGGCTCGTTGAAGTGCTGGTGACGGCCGCGGCCAATGGCAGTCGCATCCATGTCTTGACTCGCCCGGACCCGCACAACCAGTACGTCGAACGACGCCTAAAAGAAGCCATGGGCGATGCAGGCCTATCCCATGCGCTGAACTGGATGGCGAAACCGTTGCTGCACAGCAAGGGGCTTCTAACTGATCGCTTCTACCTGGATGGATCGATGAACCTGACCGAGAGCGGCGTCCATTTAAACGACGAGACCATCGCTCTCTCGTACGAACAGAGCGATATCGCGTTGGCCCGTATCCACTTCGAGGATTACCTGTGAGCGATAGCGCCCAGCAGGAGCGGGCCGCGCGCGCGAACTCGTTCCAACGGCGCTTCTTTGCGCCGCCCAACCGTTTCGTTTACGAGGACGATCCGCGTGCTTCCGCTGAGCCGGTAATGACTGAACTGGCACACAGCCTGCTGCGCCACCGGCAGGGCTTTGGAGATCGCCCGTTGTTGCTACCTTTCCGCGCGGACGATGCGGAACCGATCACCTGGTTCGCATGCGCGCCCGAGGGTGCAATGGGTCGAGCGATGGCGGCTGAACTGGAAGGCTTCCTCGGCCCGAGTTACGCGCGCTTCGCGATGGCAGAACGAAACCCGGATGCGGCTGATCAGCACATTGAGCCGCTGCTGAGGGAAGACGATTGGCACGCCATTCGGTTCGAGGCAATCGCAGCGACAGGTGACAAGCGCATCTTGCAACAATGGAAGTTGTATTCGCAGTTGTTGGATCGGCGCCCGCACGCGCCCGTGTACGTGCCACAAACGTTCGAGCAATTGCGTGCTGCTTTCGACCGCGCGCTGTCGGCACGCAATGAGCAGGCGGCCCGTGCGGTGCTAGGCGCGCTGCACGAACGCTTCGGACTGTCAGCCGAGAACCGCCTCTTCCTCGAGATCCGTTTGGCCGCCGCGCTTGAGCGCAGTTCGCCGCCATTTGGCTTTTCATTTGTCAAG
>JBEBXZ010000368.1:0-3457 GCA_040391335.1 Dokdonella fugitiva
CGTCTGGGCACGCCTCGATGTGCTGCCATCCGGCATCGCGCGCATCTTCGACAGCAGTGGCGAACATCCGCGCTACGACGACGAACAACATGCCCGCATGGCCCTGCTGGATGCCGAATTCCGGGCTTTCGACGGCTTGGACGAACACGACGCCGCCGCACTGGGTTTCGATCTGGAATCGATCGAAGCACCGCGCGCGGATGATGACGAGGACTTGTTGCCGTTGATGGTGCAGCAGCTCGCACGCCTGCAGTAAGCGGAGTTTCGTGATGAATCTCGATCTCACTGGAAAACACGCGCTGGTATGCGGCGGTTCGCAAGGCATCGGCCTGGCGGCGGCACGCGAGCTGGCCTTGCTCGGCGCCGATGTCACCTTGCTCGCGCGTTCGCACGATGCGCTCGAGCAGGCGCTTGCGCAGCTTCCACGGCCAAGCAGCGCACAACGCCACGGCCATGTCGTTGCCGACATGAACGAGCATGCGGCGCTCAGGGTTCGCATCGAAGCGATTGCCAGCAACGGACCCGTGCACATCGTCGTCAACAACAGTGGCGGTCCGCCGTCTGGCCCCGCGCACTCGGCGACACTCGATGCGTTCCAAACCGCGTTCAACCAGCACGTCCTGGCTGCGCAGACCATCCTGCAAGCCACCTTGGCCGGCATGCAGGGCGCCGGCTATGGCCGCATCGTCAACGTGATCTCGACGTCGGTGAAGGAACCGATCGCCAATCTCGGCGTGTCGAACACGATCCGCGGCGCGATGGCGAGCTGGGCGAAAACCCTGGCGCGGGAACTCGGCCCGGCAGGAATAACCGTAAACAATGTGCTTCCGGGCTATACCCGTACCCAGCGGCTCGAACAGATTCTCGGCGATCGTGCGCAGGCCACCGGACAAGATGCCGAAGCGGTGTCCGCTGCGATGCTGGCGACCGTGCCAGCACGGCGCTTCGCGGATGCCGGCGAGATCGGCGCCGTGATCGCGTTCCTCGCCTCGCCTGCCGCGGGCTACGTGAACGGTGTGAATATCCCGGTGGATGGCGGACGCACGCAGTCGCTTTGACGCGTCGATCCATGTGTCCCGATTGATTCAGGCTTAGCCGCGCCCGGCGTCCCGCCGCACACTTGCCGCATCGAGAAACGCACGCATCAGCGGATCCGCCGCCAGCAGGCTCGGATCGCGCCCATCGTGGAATTCCGGATGCCACTGCACGCCGGCAATGAAACCCTCTCCCTGGCTGCATATCGCCTCGATGATTCCATCCTGCGACCAGGCTTCGGCGACCAGATCGCGACCCAGGGCCTTCACGGCCTGGTGATGGATTGAATTGACCCTGCCGGTTTCGACCCCGGGGTACAGCGAGGCGAACCAGGTCCCGGTCCCGATCCGCAATGCATGTTCGTGTTCGTCGTACTTGTCGGGCAGCACATGTTGCTCGCTGGTGGCCCCATCGGCATGCAGATCCTGATAGAGCGTGCCGCCAAAGGCGACGTTGATCAGTTGCATGCCACGACAGATGCCGAACACCGGCTTGCCGGCCTCGACGAAGGCCCGCAGCAAGGCCAGTTCGAACTGGTCGCGCAAGGCATCCACCGGTCCGACCAGATCTGTCGGCTGCTCGCCATAGATGCGTGGATCGATATCCGCCCCGCCCTGCAGGATCAATCCATCCAGCGTCGCCACGATATCTGGAATATCGACATGCGAGGGCCGGATCAGGCTTTCGCGCTCCACGGTCGGCACCATCACCACGATCGCACCGAGCGACATGACCCAGTGCGCGACGGATTGCTCGAGATACTGCAGGGTCTTGCCACGGAATCCGAGTTCCACAGGCACCTGGCGAAGGATGCGCGGCGAAACGGCGATCAGCAATTTGCGGGAAGTACCAGGGCTCATGGCGTGGCGAGAAAGGAATCCAGCGCGAATCCTACCGTTAGCGATGACTCTGCGCAGCGGTCGCGCTCAGGCGTGGGCGAAACCCGCATCAGTGCCGGGAATACTCGCCTGCGCAAGCCAGTCGACGACTGCGGACAAGGCCTCGCGATGGCTCCTACCGGCGGCGCGCGCTTCCTCATAGCATCTGATCTGCCGATGCGCGCTGGTACCACGCGAAAGAATCTGATCGAGATGCGCGAGCGCCGCCTCGCATCCCAATGCGTCCGCATCCTCCGCCAGCCATTGCCGCAGTGAATGCACGAGGGTGCGCACCGCCACATTCGTTCCGTTCGCCTCATCGATGAATTGGGCGTCGATTCCGTACCGCTTGGCGCGCCATCGGTTTTCATCGATCACGCGACGCGTCATTGCCGTCCTTTCCTGTCCGAAATCGACGCGCCGGACATGCGCGCGGACGAGACAGCGGAACAGGCTGGCCAGTGCGATCGCATCCGCCAGATGCGTACAACTGTCGGCGATGCGCAACTCCAGCGTCGGATACCGGCTGGATGGACGAATCGCCCACCACAAGGTGCTCGCGTCATCCATCGAACGGGTCTTCACCAGCAGATCGACGAATGCCGCATAAGCCGCCTCATCCTCGAAATAATCGGGAATCCCGGTGCGTGGCCATTCGTCGTAGGCCGCCTGGCGATAGCTCAGCAAACCTGTGCGCTGGCGATTCCAGAATGGCGACGAAGTGGAGAGAGCGAGAAAAACAGGAAGCCAGCGCATCAACCGGTTCATGAGCTGGACGCGATCCACGTCCGATGGCGGCGCGACATGGATATGCAGGCCGCAGAGCAGATTGCGATGCCCGATCATCTGGAAGTCATCGAGCAGACGCACGTAGCGGGGCTTGTCCGTTCCCTGCTGCGCACGCCAGGTGCTCAATGGCGCGGTTCCGGCAGCGAGTACGACGAGGCCATGCGACGAGGCCACCGAATTGACGCCATTGCGCAACCGCGCCATCTCGGCGAACGCCGTGTCGACGTCCTCGAATACCGGTGACACGATCTCGATCTGCGACTGCAGCATTTCGTGGCTGACGCGCCCCTTGCCGAGCAGTCCACGACTTTCGCTGACCACGGTTTTCGGCACGTGCGCAACCACATGGCGCGAACGCGCACTCGCGAGGAAAAATTCTTCTTCAATACCAAACGTGTAGATGATCCAACCTCCACTCAGCGGCGACATCATGCGCGACGCAAACCGAACCTCGTCCAAACAAGGCTCCAAAGATGTCTCGCGGATCGCACGGACTTGCATCCGCCTCAGGAAAACACGCGGGATCAACACGCAGTACGTTTGACACGGGAGTGATTCCTGCCTAAAGAAGATGATCGACTCGGCCACTCCGCCTGGACACGAGTCGGCGCCACCTGCGATCACGGCCGGATTCGTCGTCGCGAAGCACCACGGCGAACCCGCGTCCAGGCGCCCCATCCCGTGCAGGAGATTCAGTCATGATGAACCGACGTCCATTTCTTGGCAGCGCCACGCTCGCCAGCCCGTGTCAGCCG
>JBEBXZ010000369.1:0-3457 GCA_040391335.1 Dokdonella fugitiva
ATCCATGACGCGCTCGGCGAGCACGGTGCGCTCGCCGAAGGTGCCTGACTGTTTCAGCAAACAGTCGACCAGCGTTGTCTTGCCATGGTCGACGTGAGCGACGATGGCGATATTTCTGAGCTTTTCAATTGACATGCGGATTGGGCGACCTCGCAATGGGCCGTCGCTGGGAAGGGATTGGGGTGCCGCAATGATGTCGGCAGCCGCGCATTATGCCCGGATTTTTTTTCTGACGCTTGAAAAATCTGCGGATGTGTGGGCCGGCTTCCGCCACGGCAACATACGGGATGGCCGATCGGCTCCCCTGCCGGCCGGCGCACGCGTTTTGCTATTTCCCCGGCCCGCACGACCGGCTCCGAGGCTCAGCGGATCGAAGCGAACGCCCTTGGCGCACGGCCAGAAAGGGGCGGATCGCGCGTGGCCGGATCGCGTGCGGCCACGTGGTCCTGCAGGTCGCGGGCGATGCGGCGGGCGGTGGCGCGGATCTCGGAGAATGCCGTGCATTCCCACAATGCTCCACGCAGCAGCGTGCCGACCACGCGCAATCCGTTCAAGGGCATGCCGTCCGGGCGCAGCAGAAGGCCCTGGTCGTCGGCCGCCAGCCCGAGCCCGAGTGCATCGGCGCAGACGAGGCCCTCATCGAGCAACTGGCGTATCAGGCGATGACGGGTATCCGTCACCGAGGTGTTGAGGCCGGTCGCCTGGATGACGAGATCGGCCGTGACCGAGGTTTGCATGTCCGAACCCGCGCGCAGGCGTATGTCGAGCGGCGCCCGTCCCTCGATGGCGACGATCCGGCCAGCGACGATGTGCAATCTTCCGTCCGCGCGCAGGCCTTCGATCGCTTCGGCGGTTTGCGGAGGCAGCCGATGGCGGTGCGTTTCCCACGGTCCGCGCAGGTGGCGCATGAAGCGGGCTTTTTCGTGCGTCGGCAAGGCACGCCACAGCGCGGGGGTGGATTGACGCAGTCCGTCGACGACGGCTCGCCAATCGGTCGTTCCGTCGTCGACCGCTTCGCGCAGCAGATGCAGCCAGCGGCGCACGGCGGGTTGCGCGAGCATGGTCTCTATCAGCTCGGCCTGGTGTTCATAAGGCTGGCCGGGCGAGGGCAGATGCGTGCCGGGCAGGCGACCGTGGCGCGAGATCGCTGAAATCCGCGCATCGGGCCACAGGGATGCGGCCTGGAGGATCGCATCCACGGCGGTCAGTCCGGTGCCGATCACGGCGATATGCCGTGGCGAACTGCCGGAGCTTGGCCATTGCCAGGCGTCGAAGGCGTAGGCGCCGCTGCACAGCGCATCGTGCTCGATTTCGCCGAGTGGCTGCGGGGGAAGGGCGCCTATGGCCACGACGGCTGCGTCGGCATGCAGTTCGTCGCCATCACGCGTGCTGACTACATAGCCGATCTCGTCGCTGCCGCGAATCGCCACGGCTTCGGTGCGCAGGATATCGACGCGCTGCCCGCGCTCGCGGGCGGCGGCTATCAGTGCGCCAAGCGATGCTTCGATGAAGTCGCCGAACCATTGCCGGGGAACGAAATCCGATGCCTTGACGCCGGGGCCACGCTGCGTGGCATACCTGAGGAATGCGCCGGAGTCGTCCGAGAACAGGTCCATCCCGGCTGCCCGTACGTTGAGCAGATGGTGTTCCGCGCTGGTTGCGTAGGCGACGCCGCGCCCGAGGCTGCGGAGCCCGGCAAGCCAGGTGATCGAGATATCTCCCGCGCTGTGCTGGCGCAGGATCTCGCCCACCACGGCCGATCCGGCTGCGCCGCCGCCAATGATTGCCACATGTTTCATGATGTTCCCCTGGAACTGGTCGTCGAGGCGGCGGACACGCGTCCAGCCACCCCCCGCACGCTGATGTCAGATCAGCACGGCATCGAGGTTCGCGCGCTGCCGCGTTTCCGTGTACTGGCCAAGGGTGCTCGTATGGAAGGTCGAGTATTCATCCAGCACGCCGCCGTACACGTGCAGCGACAACGCCATGCGCTGGGCGGAAAGATTGCGGCAGGAATGGATGTAGCCCGGACCCGAGAACGCCGTTGCATCACCGATGCCGAGGATCAGCGTGCGCTGGTGCTCAAGCGCGTCCTCGCGGTTGTCGCTGCCCTTGACGAACTCCTCGATCGCCAGTGCGCCATCGATCACGAGTTCGATTCCCCACAGGCCGTTGTGGTTGTGCAATGGCGTGCGATGGCCCGGCGGCCACGCGATGAGCAGGGCGGTGTAGCTTTGATCGGCGCCGCTCGCGATGAGATGGCGGCGATATTGTCGGGGGACCTGTGAAGGTTCGATCGATGCGGCTGAAGGGCCATCGGTCAGCCAGGCCACCGACGTGAGGCGATCCCGCAGTTGCTCGATGTCCCAGGTGTCGGGTTGTTGTGGCAGGTCGCCGATGCGAATCCGCACCGCCTCGATCCAGTCTTCGGAGATCACGATTGGCTGGGTTGGCATGGCCGGTACTTCCCGGTTGGAGATGATGAACGGGATCACAACACGCGGACTGTTATCCTTTCGCTAAATAAACATGTCATGGGCCGGACAGGGGCGGAATATCTGGCGCTATGCACATGAGGGAAACTCATGTGCATGCGGCGGTTGCGCGCTCCGGTACGCCTCAGAAGGTTATCTGCGCGCGCAGCGCGACGATATGCGGATCGATGCCGAGATTGCCGCGCTCGCTGCTGGCGCGGATGTAGTTGGCCTGCAGCTTGAAGTGGCTGTCGAGAATCCAGTTTGCGCCGACAGTCCAGTCGTGCTGGCGGCCGCCGCGTATCGCGCCGTCGTCAAGATCGAGCGTGCTGTAGCGCAGCAGCAGTTCGAGTGCGCCATAACGGCTTTTCGGCTTGATGTTGCCGGTATTGCCGCCGCTGTAGGAGCGTGACTCACCCGTCGCCACCCAGCTGCCGAACACGTAATAGCCCTGGGCGCGGTAGTCGGGCAGCCCATCGTCGCGCAGGACGTTGGCGGCGAGATATTCACCCTGCACGGACCAAGGGCCTTCGATCCAGAGTGCTTCGGCGCCGAAGCGGTCGATGTGGTCCGCCCCCGTGAGATTGCCGCTGTCGACAAGCCGCAGGTCGGTCAGGCCGACTTCCGGCCGCGCGCGCAGGCGCGCGCTCGCCGCGGACTCGATGCCACGGCCATCGGTGGTCGCGTCGCGATCCTCGCGCGATGCCGAGAGGCCGAGATGCAGTACCGAACCGTCCGCCTTGCGCGGCGTCCACGCGGCGCGCGCTGCGAAACTTCGTCCGTCGTTGTCGCCCTGCAGGTCGCCGCCGTAGTAGCCCGCGTTGATCACGTAGGCGGGCCGCTCGAATGCCCAGTCGAGGCCAATGCGACGTCCTTCGAAGATCGCCTGTACCGGCAGCGCGGGTTCGAGGAACGTCGTCGCGCGTGAGCTGGTGACACCTTCGAATCCGAGTGGCGTTTTCGTGTACCCGGCACGCAGCGCC
>JBEBXZ010000370.1:0-3451 GCA_040391335.1 Dokdonella fugitiva
GATGACGATATCGGACACGGGAAACCTCCAGGGAACGGGAATCAGCCGACGCGATGAGCTCGACGCCGGAACCGGCCGATTATGCCACGGCGCCCGGATTGCGACGGATCGGCGGTTCGCGCCCACGCGGATGGCGGTTCCGCACGAAGCAGGGACCTGTACAGGCCGCGTGCATGCATTGCCGCCATTGCCGCGGCTGCATCGCTTGCGCATCATCCCGCGATGACCGCACGCAGCTCAGCATCGATGAATCTTTCCGCGCAACAGGCGCGCCTGTTGCATCTCGCAGCGCAGGGCATGTTGCGCAAGCCTGCGGCAAGACCCACGCGCGCGGCGACGCTGGCTGCTATCGAACGCATGCAACTGCTGCAGATCGAGACCATCCATGTGGTCGCCCGCAGTCCGTATCTCGTGCTGTTCTCGCGTCTGGGCCAGTACGCGCCGCAATGGCTCGATGAACTGCTTGAACGCGGCGAGATCTTCGAGGCCTGGGCGCATGAGGCCTGTTTCGTGCCGAGCCGTGATTTCGCCCTGCATCGCGCGCATCTCGAGAGCGGAGCGCGCGCGATCCACTGGTCGCACAAGCACGCGATGCGTACCCATCGCGAGCATCGCGAAGGCATGGGTCGCCTGCTTGAACATATCCGCACGCACGGCCCGGTCAAGGCCGCCGATTTTGAGCGCAAGGAGCGCGCCGCGACGGGCTGGTGGGGCTGGAAGGACGAGAAGCGCTGGCTCGAAGCGCTGTTCGCGCTCGGTGAATTGATGGTCGTGCGTCGCGAACGCTTCCAGCGCGTCTACGAGCTCAGCGAGCGCGTGATCGGCGGCCTTGCCGCTGGCGCGGGCCCAGCGACGGCGATCGACGATATTCCGCGTGAACTCATCCTGCGCAGCGTGCGTGCGCTCGGCATCGCGCAGGCACGCTGGATCGCGGATTACTACCGCACCGGCCGCCGCTACAAGGATGCCGATCTCGACGCGCTGGTCGGGCACGGCGAACTGATCCGTGTGTCCGTCGATGCCTGGGATGCCGCCGCGTATGTGCATCGCGACGATGCGGATCTGCTCGCGCGGGCTTCTGCTGGAAAGCTGCGCGCCACGCATACCACGCTGCTGTCGCCGTTCGATCCGCTGGTCTGGGATCGCGAACGCGCGCGCACGATGTTCGGCTTCGACTACACGATCGAGTGCTACACGCCCGAGGCCAAGCGGCGCTATGGCTATTTCGTGTTGCCGATCCTGCATCGCGGGAAAATCGTCGGACGACTCGACGCCAAGGCGCATCGCGGCGATGGCATCTTCGAGATCAGGAACCTGTTTCTCGAAAGCAGCGTGCAGGCAACAGTTGGACTGACGTCCGCGCTGGCCGGCGCGCTACGCGAATGCGCGCAGTGGCATGCGACGCCCGAAGTCGTCGTGCGCCGCAGCGAGCCGCGAGCGTTTGCGGCAGTCCTGCGCATCGCCTTGCGCTGAACCATGCATGCCGGGGTTGAATCGAGCGCCATAGACGCGATCTTTGCTGTCATCCGTACCTGACGCAGCAGCAGGATTCGCCCATGGATTCCTCACACGGCATCACCACGCTCGATATCGATTTCGTGCGCAGCAGTTTTGGCGCGGCCTATCTCGTCATCGAGAATGGGCGCGCGGCCTTCATCGATTGCGGAACGAACTTCTCGGTGCCGGGCATGCTCGACGCGCTGCGCGGCAAGGGGCTCGGCGTCGATGCCGTGGACTGGGTGATTCCGACCCATGTGCATCTCGATCATGCCGGTGGCGCGGGTGAACTGATGCGCCATCTGCCGAATGCGCGGCTCGTCATCCATCCGCGCGGCGAACAGCACATGATCGACCCGTCGCGCCTCGTCGCCGGAGCAACCGCCGTCTATGGCGCGGATTTCATGCGCAGCACCTATGGCGAGATCGTGCCGGTGCCGGCGCAGCGCATCGTCGTCGCAGAGGATGGTTTCGTGGTCGATCTCGCCGGTCGCGCGCTGCTTTGCGTGGATACGCCAGGACACGCGCGCCATCATCTCTGCGTGTGGGATGCACGCAGTCGTTCGTTCTTCACCGGTGACACGTTCGGTCTTTCCTATCGCGAGTTCGATACGGCGCGCGGCGCATTCATCCTGCCCACGACCAGCCCCGTGCAGTTCGATCCGGACGAATTGCGCGCATCGATCCGCAAGATGCTCGGATACGAACCGGAAGCGATGTTCCTGACCCATTTCGGTCGCGTGACCGATGTGTCACGGCTTGCCGCCGACCTGCTCGAACAGATCGACGCGATGGTCGCGATCGCGCGTGCGAATGCCAAGGCCAAGGCACGGGATCGCCATCAACGCATGATGGACGACCTCGCCGAGTTGTATCTGTCACGCGCGCAAGCGCACGGCGTCGCACTGCCGCGCGAACGCATGCGCGAGCTTCTGGCGATCGACATCGAACTGAATGCGCAGGGACTCGGGATCTGGGTCGATCATTGAGCGCATCGGGTTTCGCGCGCTGGATGACACCCAACCCCTGCATGCGCCTCAGGCAAGCGATCGGCATCCCGATGCAGTATTCACAGGGCTAATCAGGCCGCCGGCCAGCGTACCTCGCCCGAGATGATCGTTTGCGTCTGCCCGCCCACCCACACCGCGGAACCCTCATCGATGCGCACGATGATCTGCGCGTCGCGACCGACTTCGCGCCCCTGGCTGACCACATAGCCACGGGCGAGCGGTCCATCCGGTTGTGCATGTGCGATGTACGCGCCGATCAGGCCGTTCGCCGCGCCCGATGCGGGGTCTTCGACGATGCCGACGCCGGCCGGGAATGCGCGCACGACGAGATCGTGTTGCGCATCGTGGCAGCGCGCGAACACGCAGAGACCAAGACTGTCGCTGTCACGCGCAAGTGCAGCGATCGCGGCGTGATCCGCATGCCATCCGCGCACATCCGCTTCGCTGGCGAACTCGGCCAGCCACCAGCGGCGTCCTCCTTCGACCAGTGCCGGCAGCAGCTCTCCTCGTGAGCTGGAAACGAGCACACCGGCGAGCAGGGGATGGCTGTCGATTCCACTCGCGATCACGCGCGCCTGCGGTGCCTGCACGAACAAGGCGCGCTGCTCGTCGACGCGCTCGACGCGGATCGGCAACAAGCCCGCCAGGCATTCCTGCACAAGCAATCCGCCGCATGCCTGCACGATGCCGGCCTCGAGTGCGGCATGTGCGCTGCCGATCGATGGATGTCCGGCGAATGCGATCTCGCGTTGCGGCGTGAAGATGCGCGCGCGATAACTGGCCTCTGCTGTTCTCGGCGCGAGCAGGAACGTGGTTTCGACCAGATTGGTCCAGGTCGCAAACGCCTGCATCGTGGCCGTGTCCCAGGCATCGGCACCCACCACGACGCCGAGTGGATTGCCACCGCCTGCGCGGCGGGTGAAGACATCAAGCTGGAAGTACGG
>JBEBXZ010000371.1:0-3447 GCA_040391335.1 Dokdonella fugitiva
ATATTCCACTGGCTGCGCTGATCGAGTTCATCCATACCTCGACGCTGTTGCACGACGACGTCGTCGACGAATCGGATCGCCGACGCGGGCGCGATACGGCAAACGCGCTGTGGGGCAATGCGGCAAGCGTGCTGGTCGGTGATTTCCTCTACTCACGCTCGTTCCAGATGATGGTCGAGCTCGACGACATGCGCATCATGCGCATCCTGGCGGACACCACGAACCGGATCGCCGAGGGCGAGGTTCTGCAACTGCTCAACATCGGCAATGCCGACACCGACGAGCGTGCCTATCTCGACGTGATCGAACGCAAGACCGCCGTCCTGTTCGCCGCCGCGACACGGCTCGGGGCGGTACTCGCCAGGCTTCCCGCGGATCAGGAAGAAGCGCTCGCGCGCTATGGCCTCGATCTCGGTTTTGCGTTCCAGATCGCCGATGACGTGCTCGACTACATCTCCGATGCGGAAACGCTCGGCAAGAACATCGGCGACGACCTGGCCGAAGGCAAGCCGACCTTGCCTGTCATCTACGCCATCGCGCACAGTCCTGCGGAGCAGGCGGCCAGCCTGCGCCGCGCGATCGAAACCGGCGGACTCGATTCACTCGACAATATCGTCGCGGCGATTCGCGACTCGGGGGCGCTCGAACATGCACGTTCGCGCGCCGTGCACTACGCCGAATCCGCCAAGGCCGCGCTTGAGATCCTGCCGCCGTCAGCAGCGCGCGATGCGCTGGCCGTGCTCGCCGATCACGCGGTGAATCGCGTCTCGTAACGGACGCGGCTGAGCGACATATGAAGCGTCGCGAACAGGCAAATCTCCAGGCATATGAATGTGTCGACGCCTTCACATGATCCGACTCGATTGCTCAAGAATTCGCTTCGGCTCGTCCCTCGACGAGAAGCATCTCTTCTTGTGGGCGAGCGCAATTCCAGGTTTTGTCCGCTGGGAACAAGACACATTGGTAATGCGCTCAAGCCGCATTTCCGAGGCGTCTTTACGAGAATTGCTCGCGCTCTTTTGGCGCTACCAAATCCCGATGAAGCAATTGGCCCAGTTCAGGAATGAACACAATGAAGCCTGGTTTCCCGGGTCTAACGCTTACTGGCATCAAAGCGTGTTTGGCAGCCATGCATAGGGCATGGCGAAATCGCGCCAAGCTGGACACCAATAATTTCCAGCACGAATCGCTGGAGCCTACGGCGTGTAACGCACCAAGCTGATTCAGCTGAGACGACGCCTCATCGCAACAAAACCAAGGGGCGACTCGTCGATGTAACGAAACCACCTGATCTTGAAGTCGAGCGGGCGCCTCAGGCGCCGAGGCGTTCCATGCGGTAGCTGCCATCGAGCACGCGCGTCACCCAATCCTGGCGCGCGAGATACCAGTCGACGGTCTGCGCAAGACCGGATTCGAAGGTCTGGGTTTGGCGCCAGCCGAGTTCGCGCTTGATCTTCGAGGCGTCGATCGCATAGCGCCGATCATGTCCCGGGCGGTCGCGCACATGCGAAATCAGCGATTCGCGCTTGCGTCCGTCGGCGAGCGGCACGCGCTCGTCGAGCAAGGCGCACACCGTCTTCACGACGTGGATGTTCTCGCGTTCGGCATCGCCGCCGACGTTGTAGACCTCGCCGGTGCGACCGATCTCGAGCACGCGCAGGATCGCGCTGCAGTGATCCTTCACGAACAGCCAGTCGCGCACGTTGCGTCCATCGCCATACACCGGCAGCGATTCGCCGGCCAGCGCTTTCTGGATCATGAGCGGGATGAGTTTTTCGGGAAACTGGAACGGCCCGTAGTTGTTCGAACAGTTCGTCGTCAGCACCGGCAGGCCATAGGTGTGATGGAACGCGCGCACCAGATGATCCGATGCCGCCTTCGATGCCGAATACGGCGAATTCGGCTGGTATGGCGACTCCTCGGTGAAGCGCCCGACCGGGCCGAGCGAGCCATACACCTCGTCGGTCGAAACGTGCAGGAAGCGGAATCCGTCCTGCCGGTCGATCGGCAACGCGCGCCAGTAGGCGAGCGCGCATTCGAGCAGGTTGAGCGTGCCGACCACATTGGTCTGCACGAACTCGGCGGGTCCGTCGATCGAGCGGTCGACATGCGATTCGGCGGCGAAATTGACGATCGCATCCGGTTGGTGTTCGGCGAGCAGCGCCTGCACGCGCTGCTTGTCGCCGATATCGCCGTGCACGAAGCGGTAGTCCGCATGCATCGCGACCTCGGCCAAGGTATCCGGATTGCCGGCATAGGTCAGGGCATCGAGATTGACGATGCGATAGCCGCCAAGGGCGAGCAGATCGAGCACGAAGTTGCCGCCGATAAAGCCGGCACCACCGGTAACAAGCAGGGTTTTCATCGAGTGCAATCAAGAGTCGAGGGCGGACGCGCCAGCCGGCATCCGAATCGGGCCCGTTCATCCTAGAGTTCATGCGCGGGCCGGACCAGCCGTGAATCGTCCAGATGCGATATCTCGCCGGGTATGAGGAACATTCCGAAGCGGAATAACTGCTCCTGCGCGCAAATGTCATTGTGATGACCTGCATACCGCATCGAGATCCGGGCGATGGCCGGAGATGCGCCGACTTCCCAATATGCGAGCCGCAATAATGCCCCTGAAACCGACCCCGCTCACTCTTGCCATCCTCAGCATCCTGTCCACGCCGTTCGCCGCGGCGCAGGAAACCGCGCCGACCCGGGAACTCGACGTGATCGTCGTCACCGGCACCCGCACCAGTGATCGCACGGTCGCGGAATCGGTTTCGCCGATCGACGTGATCACCCCGGAATTGCTCGCCGCGACCGGCACAACCGAGCTCGCCACGGCCCTGTCGCGCGCCCTGCCCTCGCTGAATTTTCCGCGTCCGGCGCTGGTCGATGGCACCGATGCGGTGCGTCCCGCGCAATTGCGCGGTCTTGCGCCGGACCAGGTGCTCGTCCTCGTCAACGGCAAGCGTCGCCATGTCGGCGCCCTGATCAACCTCAACGGCAGCCAGGGCCGGGGATCCGCGCCGGTCGACATCAATGCGATTCCAGTGGCCGCGGTCGAACGCATCGAGGTGCTGCGTGATGGCGCCTCCGCGCTGTACGGCTCGGATGCGCTGGCGGGCGTGATCAACATCGTGCTCAAGGGCAGCGGCAGCGGCGGCAGCATCGAGGGTCGCCATGGCCAGTTCAGCGCGGGTGATGGCGAGCAATACCAGGTCGCAGGCGATGCCGGGCTGTCCTTTGGCGAGGGTGGCTGGCTGCATCTGGCCGGTCAGGTGGGTCACAGCGACATGACCGACCGCGCGCGTCCGTATATCGGCACGCCCAGCGCCACATCAGCGCCGCTCGGCGAGGTCGTGCAGCGTTTCGGCGATCCCGAGATCGATCTCGGCGCGCTTTCACTCAACGGCGCCTACCGGATCAGCGATGCAGCCGAGTTCTACACCTTTGGCA
>JBEBXZ010000372.1:0-3434 GCA_040391335.1 Dokdonella fugitiva
CAGTTCATGTGCGCGACGGTCAGGTGCGCCTCGTCGCCGACGATCTTGCGGCTCGATGCGATCGAGTACAGGCGCGGCGTGAGCGGTCGCAGGGAGGCGACGAGTTCGTCGGCGTTCCATTGCGCCGGGAACTCGCGCAGCAGGTCGATGACCTGGTAGTCGCCGAGCAGGCGGCTCAGCGACTGCGCCTGTTCGGGAGCCAGCAGGCGATTGAGGCCGGCATCCGCGGAATTCGCGGCATGCGAGGCGACGAAGGGGCGCGACAGTCGCGTGAGTTCGCGGCGCGAGACGAGCCAGTCGCGCAGCGGATGGGTCTCGCTGCCGATCGTGACGGCGGCCTCGCCATCGAGATCGAGTGTTTCGAGTACGCGATCCACCAGTGCGGATGCATTGCGCGGCCAGATGCCCAGAGCGTCGCCGGGTTCGTAGTGCAGGCCGGAACCTTCCAGCGACAGTTCGAGATGGCGAATGTCCTTGTCGCTGCCGCGCGCGGTGATGCGCTGGTTGGCGAGCAGTTCGGCGGCAAACGGTCGCTCGCGTTCGAAGGTCGCATGATGGACCGTGCGCAACGGCACGACCGTGCTGCGCTGTGCCGCGGCCGATCCCGTATCGCGTGCGCTGTCCAGTGCCTGGCGGCTCCAAGGCGTGGCGATCGTTTCGATATCGAGATCGGCCTCCCCGCGATCGAACAGGCGTTGCGCGCCAAGTTCGGCAAGGCGCTCGTCGAGACGACGCCCGATCGCATTGAACTGCGGATAACTCGAATCGCCGAGACCGAGCACGGCATAGCGCAGTTCGGGAAGTTGCGGAGCACGCTTGCCGAGCAGGTATTCGAAAAGGCCGCGTGCATCGTCCGGCGGATCGCCATCGCCCTGGGTGCTGATGACGATGTAGAGCAGGCGTTCGTTTTTCAGTTCACGCGGCGGCAGGGCATCGGCGCGCACGAGGCGCACGTTGCGTCCGCTGGCTTCGATGTCGCGCGCAAGATGTTCCGCGACGCGTTTCGCATTGCCGGTCTGGCTGCCGTACAGCACGGTGGCGGTTTGCGGTGCCGCCGACGTCGACGCCATGGCGGAGCCGTTCACTGCTGGCGGGAACCCATGTGCGGCAAGGCCGGCGGTATAACCGGACAGCCACCACAGGGCTTGTGCGTCGAGACCGTCGACAAGGCGGGCCAGCAGCACGCCCCGTTCTTCCGGTAGCGGGCTCTGGGGCGTGGGGACGGGCTGGGCGGACATGGCAGGACGATCGCCTTGATGGACGTCTATACGTCTGGAATCCACGCAGCCTAGGTGTTTGCACGCGCCGCGTGAACGAAGGCTTGCTCATGCCCATATGCGCGGCAGGCATGAAGCCGGGTTGTCGATTGGCTTCGGCGCTATGCTTGTCGCGCATTCCAATCCCGAGGTTCCAATGAGCACGCCCTCCTCGAGCAGCAAGCTCGCCGTCCTGATCGACGCCGACAACGCCCAGCCATCCATCGTCGATGGCCTGTTGGCGGAGGTCGGCAAATACGGCACCGCGAGCGTCAAGCGCATCTACGGTGACTGGACCGGCCCGCAGTTGAAAGGCTGGAAGGAAGTGCTGCTTTCGCATTCGATCCAGCCGATCCAGCAATTCCGCTACACGACCGGCAAGAACGCGACCGACTCGGCCATGATCATCGATGCCATGGACCTGCTGTACAGCGAGCGCTTCGACGGTTTCTGCATTGTCTCAAGTGACAGCGATTTCACGCGGATCGCGATGCGAATCCGCGAGTCCGGGCTGACCGTCTATGGCTTTGGCGAGAAGAAGACGCCGGGTCCGTTCGTCGCGGCCTGTGACAAGTTCATCTATACGGAAATCCTCGTCGACAAGGACGAGGACGTGGGAGCGGCGGAGCCGATTCCCGCGCGCGAGTTGACCAAGGACAAGCGGCTGGCCAACCTGCTGCGCAAGGCGGTCGAGGCGGCATCCGACGATACTGGATGGGCGAACCTGTCGCCGGTTGGCAGCCAGATTGCCAAGCAGGCACCGGATTTCGATCCGCGCAACTACGGGTTCCGCAAGTTGCGCGAACTGGTCGCCGCCAGCAAGTTGTTCGATATCGAGGAACGCGTGATCGGTGCCGGGCCCGGCAAATCGGTGTATCTGCGCGAACGCGACCGGCGCGCCGCGCAGCCACGGGTTACACCAAAGTCAGCGTGACGTCGATATTGCCGCGCGTCGCGTTCGAGTACGGGCAGACGCGATGGGCCTGATCGACCAGGCTCTGCGCCTGCTCGCGCGGAAGGCCAGGCAGCGCGATGCGCAGTTCGACTTCGATACCGAATCCGCCCTCGATCTGGCCGATGCCGACATGGCCTTCGATCGACAGATCGGCCGGTAGCGCCACCTTTTCGCGACCCGCGACGAATTTCAGTGCGCCGATGAAACAGGCCGAATAGCCCGCGGCGAACAACTGCTCGGGATTCGTGCCTTCGGCGCCGTTGCCACCGAGTTCGCGTGGCGTCGTGAGTTTCACATCGAGCACGCCGTCCGAGGAAACGGCGCGGCCATCGCGACCGCCGGTGGCCGTGGCCGCAGCGCGGTAGAGGACTTTTTCAATCGACATCGGAATTCTCCGCAGGTTGGAAGGGGGAGCGTGATCCTGCCACGGTTCGCGTTGCGCTGCTGATGATCGGACTCGGGATTATTCCGGGCGGGACAATGTGTTCACTGCTCAGACGACCGCGATACCGCTCTCTCGCGAACTCTGGCGATAGCATTCCAGCATGCGCTGGCCGAAGCAGCAGACGGTGACCCCAAGCGGACCTGCGTGACGGTCGATCGTCAGCAAGGCAATCAGCGCCGCGCGCTCGGGTGGATAGCCGTACACGCCGCAGCTGATGGCTGGGAACGCGATCGATGCGAGTGCGTGTTCCCGGGCGAGTGCGAGCGCATTGCGATGGCAGGCGGCGAGCATTTCCGGTTCGCCACGCCCACCGCCGTTCCAGACGGGGCCGACGGTATGGATCACGAAACGTGCCGGAAGACCGAAGCCGGGCGTGATGCGCGCATCGCCGGTCGGGCAGCGTATGCCGGGACGCACGATCGGGATTGCACGGCAGGCTGCAAGCAGGGCAGGGCCCGCGGCACGATGGATCGCACCATCCACGCCGCCACCGCCGAGCAGGCTTTCGTTCGCGGCATTGACGATCGCGTCGAGCGCGAGCGTCGTCAGGTCGGCTTCGATCAGTCGGATCATGCGCCGACTATCCGCTGTTTCGCCGATCGCACCAAGCCGGTGCGCGACGTGTTGCGGGGACGGAATGCATGATTGGAGAAGGGGCGCGGCGCCCCGCCCCCGGGGCGGGGGGGGGGGGTGGGGGCTCGCGCGGTGAGGGTGGGGGGTGGGGGGGGCGGCGGGGGGGGGGGGGGTTGGGGGGAGGCACAGCCGTGCGCCGGGGGGG
>JBEBXZ010000373.1:0-3430 GCA_040391335.1 Dokdonella fugitiva
TCTATTGCCTGGCATTCGTGCCCCATATGAAGATCGACAGCGAAAATCATTGCTGCGCAACACCGTCCATGCTGTAGGCCGCTGTTCGATCTAGAGTGCGAAGACTAAAAACCAGGGGCGTGGAAAGCACTCACATCCACTTTCGAAAGCTCACCAAATCTCACTATGAAAGTGAGAAATGGCGCAATCTCTCGCCTGAACCCATTGAAAACAATTGCAACGATGCGCGTTGCACCGCGCTGTCGACTTGATTGGACGAGCCTCATGCGCGCCGAACGCGCTCATCAACATTGAGCATCACGTAACCACAGCCGCGAACGGTGCGCAGCGGCAAGGCTTCGCCAAGTCGTTCCTCGACCTTGCGCCGCAGCCGGTGCACGAGCATCTCGAGTCGATGCGGATCGAAATCGCGCCCCAGACCGGCAAGGTCCCCTATCAGTTGTTCGCGCGTCGCCGGCTGGCCCGGCGTGGCAAGCAGGCGCATGAGCACGCGCCTCTCCTGCAGGTTGAGCAGGACACTCTCGCCACTCGGCGCATGCAGGCTCCAGCTTCCCTCGGGGATGCGCCAGTTCACGGGTATCAATGGCGCCGGATCGTTGCTGCTCTCGTACAGACGCAGGCGCCGGGCAAGGCTATTGAGCGTCGCGACCAGCACATCGATGTCCACGGGCTTGACGAGCCATGCATCGATGCCTTCATCGAGCCCACGCAGGCGATCATCCCGTCCCGCACGGCCGGTCAGTGAAACGATGCCGATCGGCAAGGTGGAGCGCAGGTGACGCGCAACCTCGAAGCCATCTTCGTCGCGCAACCCGATGTCCAGCACCAGCAGCTGAAATGCATTGCCGATCATGCGCCGGTACATCGCCGCCGACGTACCGAAGCCCTCGACCTCGAAGCCGGAACGGGTCAGGTCTGGAACGAGTATCTCGTCGCGCAGGATGTCATCATCTTCAAGCACCGCCAATTTCAACTGCATTGGAAACTCTTTCACTGATCTAGAAAGTATCGGAAAAGCCTCCTTGCAATGTAAGGCGTCGCTCCGCGAAACGCCCGGTCCGGCCACGTCAGGTGATCGGCATGGCACCGGGCAGGTCGATCACAAACCGGCTGCCCTGTCCGGGCTCGCTATGCACTTCAAGCGTTCCCCCCGCAGCCACGACCAGGTCATGGACAACCGCGAGACCGAGCCCGGTCCCGCGGCCGGGCAGCTTGGTCGTGTAGAACGCCTCGAAAATCCGCGCCTGCACGTCGGGCGGCATGCCGGATCCGCTGTCGCTCATCTCGAGTGCCACGCGTCCGGCATCCGCAAGCATACGCAGGTGCAACCGGAACCGGCCTCCTTCCGGCATCGCATCATTCGCATTGGCCGCGATATTGAGCACGACGAGCTCGAACTGGGTACGGTCGAAGGCGATCCAGTGCGGCACCGGGTCCATATCGACCGTGATGCTCGTTCGCGGATCGAACAACTGGCGCAACATGGGCTTGAGTTCGTCGATCACGAGTCGCGCGTCGAACGTTTCAACCTTCGCGACCTCCTGCCGACTGAAATTGAGCAGTTTGTGACTGACCGCCGTGGCGCGCCGCGCGGCGGCCTCCACGCCCATCAAGGCCTTCTTCAAGGCATCGGGATCGGTCTCATGGTGTCCTTTGCGCGCAAAGCCAAGGATCAGGCTGAGAAGGTGGTTGAAATCATGCGCCACGCCACTCGCCAGGCGTCCCACCGCTTCCACCTTCTGCGCGTGGACGAGTCGGTCCTGGGCCTTCTCCCGCTCGACGATCTCCGCCTTCAATCGCAGGTTCGCGACGGCAAGCTGGTCGCCGCGCCGGGTCGCCTCGCGCAGGCTCTCGCGCAAGGCGGCAACGCAGCGGTCGACGACGATCGCCAGCAGCAACAGGACGATCGCGGACAACAAAATGCCGACGCTTTCGTCGACGACCGAAAACACGCCGGTGCTTTTCTTGCCGAGATCGACCATGAGGCCGATGCCCATCGCGAGCACCGAGCACGCATACATCGCCCAAAGCGCCCAGCGCCCGACCACCAGGCCGGCAATCACGATCCAGACCACCTGCAGAGGCTGCTCATGGGATTGCGCCGCCAGCCCCGTTTCGGCATGCGAGAGCATCATGACGAGGGCGATCGCCAGCAGGAACGAGCGCGTTGCGAACCTGAAATAGCCACGTCGAATCAGCAACACGCCAGCCAGCGCCATTGCACTGACGCAAAGGCTCAGCAACAGGCTCGCCGTTTCCCCGGGACGCCATGCGGCATCGCTGAGCAGGATCCGGTACGCCCAGGCCAGCGGCGGGGAGACCGCCAGGATAAGAAGCACAAAAAGGAACATCGGCGCATTGCGCCGGTCAACGGGATCCGCGACCGGCACATCACGAAACCAGCTCGATATCCGCCTCCACAGCCCCTTGCCTCGGGCAAGGCGCCGCGATGATGCCTGATCCATCCGATTCAGCCCCCCACAGGCCATGACACGGAACCTCTCCGGACCGACGCCAAGGAAAATGGCCTGATCCACGATCGCAAACCTTGAGCCAGCGCCGGGTGCCCCACGCACCTTTCCCGGATAGCGCGGAATCCCCCTTCGATGATGGCTCGGTGTCCCACGCATGGCAAACAGAAAGAGCGCGGGCCAGAAGCAGAGTTTCCATCATCTGCCAACGGCGCCCTTGATTCCGGTCAAGGCAAACCGTCTTCGGCATCGGCGACGGGAAAAACAGGAATCGACCAGGCGGGGAAGACACAATCTTCCGGGATTCCACAGCGCGGGACAATGCACCCGATCATCTCCCCTCAATCCTTCGGCATACGTTGCGCGAAGGCCCGCGAGGTCGCCAGGCCGATCAAGCGCGAAACGACCAGCGCGATGTACATCACTCCCGCGAACTGCTCGAACATCACCAGTGCACGCGCTTGCGGTCGCAGAGGAACCACATCGCTCAGGCCGACACCGGACAGCGTGCTGAAACTGATGAACAGCAATTCCATCCAGGTTCTCGGCGCCTCGGGATTGATCGCCGCCGAAAAACTCTGTGGATACCATTGCTGGCAGACCGAATACGCGAAGGCGAATGCCCAGGCGAGCAATGTGAAGGTCGCGCCGGCGGCAAACAGTTCGTCGCCGGTGACCCGATAGTCACGCAGCATGTAAGCGGTAAGACTTCCTGCCGTGTACAAGTACAAGGCACCTTCGAGCAGGTGCGCAAACGCTGTCAGGGGCGGAAATGTGCCGACGGCAGCGGCGATCGACAACACGACCGCGGGAATCGCCAGCAGCCATGCCACCCAGTTGACGGCTGGACTGCGATTGACCACCCATAGGGCAAGAGCCAGTATCAGAATGCCGAACGCACCAAACACCGCGCGTCCCGCAGCCGTGTCCTCCATCGCCGGGTACAGGAAGACGCCGAG
>JBEBXZ010000374.1:0-3424 GCA_040391335.1 Dokdonella fugitiva
ACCGCGTGCACGGCTATTACATCGAGATCAGCAAGGGCCAGGCCGACAAGGCGCCCGCGCATTACACGCGGCGGCAGACGATCAAGGGCGCGGAACGCTACATCACCGAAGAACTGAAGTCGTTCGAGGACAAGGTGCTGTCCGCACGTGAGCGCTCGTTGATGCGCGAACGCGCGCTGTACGACGGCCTGCTCGAATTTCTCGCCCTGCGGCTCGACGCCCTGAAATCAGCGGCCTCGGCAGTCGCCGAACTCGATGTGCTGGCGGCCCTGGCCGATCGTGCCGAAGCACTCGACTGGAATCGCCCCGAACTGGTCGATATTCCGGGGATCCGGATCGAGCGCGGGCGGCATCCGGTCGTCGAACAGGTCCGCGACGATCCATTCGAACCGAACGATCTCGACCTGCACGATGCCCGCCGCATGCTGATCGTGACCGGCCCGAACATGGGCGGCAAATCGACGTACATGCGACAGAATGCGTTGATCGTGCTGCTCGCGCACATCGGCAGCTTCGTGCCGGCAAGTGCGGCGCGGATCGGACCGATCGACCGCATTTTCACGCGCATCGGTGCCGGTGATGACCTTTCGCGCGGGCAATCGACCTTCATGGTCGAGATGAGTGAAACCGCGAACATCCTGCACAATGCCACGGCTCACAGTCTCGTGCTCATGGACGAAATCGGACGCGGCACGAGCACTTACGACGGCTTGTCCCTCGCCCAGGCCTGCGCCAGCCATCTTGCAGCGACCAATCGCGCGTTCACGCTGTTCGCGACACATTATTTCGAACTCACGCACTTGCCGGAAACCTGGGACACGATCGCCAACGTGCATCTGGATGCAGTCGAGTACGACGAGCACCTCGTGTTCATGCATGCGGTGAAACCGGGTCCGGCGAATCGAAGCTTCGGCCTGCAGGTCGCCGCCTTGGCCGGTCTGCCGAAAACCGTCATTGCCGATGCAAAACGCATACTGCTCAGCCTCGAATCGGGCACGCATGCCCCCCCGCCGCCTGCTGCGACCACGGCGCAGCCACAGATGGGTCTGTTCGCGCCACCCATGCCCTCACCGGCCGAAGAACTCTTGCGCAGCACCGACAGCGACGAACTGAGCCCTCGCGCGGCGCTCGATCTTGTCTATCGATTGAAGAAGATGCTGTGATCCGGCGCATCACCCCGCATCGCATCTCCTTCGCCTCCCACTCAAGGCCGATCCAGATCGACACATGACAACATCATCCGCACCTCTGTCGCGCGCAGGCGCGAGCACATACCTGCCCTATATCGACGGCCTGCGTGCGATCGCCGTGATCGCTGTCATCGTTTATCACCTGCGCCATTCCTGGCTGCCAGGCGGCTTTGCCGGCGTCGACGTGTTCTTCGTGATCTCGGGCTTCGTGGTGAGCGCGTCGGTGAGCCAATGGAATCGCGGCGGCATCGGATCCTTCCTGGCGTATTTCTACGCGCGGCGCCTGCAGCGCATCGCCCCGGCCCTGTTGGCCTGCCTGCTGGCGACCAGTCTGGCCACGACCCTGTTCGTGCCACCGGCATGGCTGAGTCTGGCGATAGATACCTCGGGGCTCTACGCCTTTTTCGGACTCAGCAACTACTACTTCGCAACGCATCGCGAAAGCTACTTTTCACCGATCGCAGAATTCAATCCGTACACGCACACCTGGTCGCTTGGCGTCGAGGAACAGTTCTACCTGCTGTTCCCACTGCTGTTCTTTGCCTGGACACGCGGTGGCCGCTGGCGGCAGTTGTCGATCGTGGTATTCGCCTTCTCCCTGATCATTTCCCTCGGCGATGCGGCACGTCGCGCACAAAGCGATCCATCCGCTGCGTTCTACCTGATCACCACGCGCTTCTGGGAGTTGGCGGCTGGCGTGCTGCTGTTCCAGGGACTGCAGGCATTGCGCACAGCGCCGCTGGCCAGGCGCGGAATGAACTGGCTTCGCACTATTGGCGCCACAGTGTCGCTCGTCCTGCTCGGCTGGACGCTGGCCACATCGGACGTACGCGCCTTTCCGTATCCCGCGGCAGTGCTGCCGGTCCTCGCCACGCTCGGACTACTCGCCTTCCTTTATCGCGCCGATGCGCGCGACCTGATCAGCCGGATGCTTGGCAGTGCGCCGGCCGTGCACATCGGAAAGCGGTCTTACTCCTTGTACCTGTGGCATTGGCCGGTTTTCGTCATCATGCGCTGGACCTGTGGGCTCGAAACGGACCGGCAACTCGTCTTCGCGGTGATCGCCACCTACATCCTCGCCGATCTCTCCTACCGCTTCGTCGAATGTCCACTGCGCTATTCGCCGCGTTTGCGCCGCTGGCCTCGCATCGGCGTGGTTGCGGCTGGACTGGCCATGATGGCCGGAGCGTGGTGGCTGTCCGGATCGATCACCGATGCGCGCTCGCGTCTGTCACTCAGCACGGTCGTACAGCATGCCCCTGACTGGCAGCCATCGCTGCTTCCGCGACTCGACGATGTTCCTGCCTGCTTCCTCGTTGCGAAGAACGAAGGTGAAGGCGGGCTGTTTTCTTCGGTCTACACACGCGAAGGCTGTCCGGATACACCAGTCTCCGCGCCCGACCTCTATGCGTTCGGCGATTCGCATGCGATCGCCTACAGTACCTTGCTCAGCGAAGACACGTTGCGTACGGGGGGCCAGTCGACGCTCTACCACAACATAGGCTGCACGTTCGCCAGCCTGCAACCCGAGCGCGAAGCAGGCATCTGTCCGAACCAGGCGGAATCGATTCTCGCTGCGATCCATACGAAAGCAAAATCCGGAGACGTGCTCCTGCTCGCATCGCTGCGCCTCAATCGCCTTGGTACACAGAACGCGGCCGTCGCCGACGAAACAGTCTGGAAGTCGATGGAGGGCGAGGCCATCGAGCAGCGCCGCCGCACGTCGGAAGCACGTACGGCGGCCATGCTGGCGCCGCTCGCCGACAAGGGAATCCACCTTGTCCTCGAGGCGCCAAAACCCCTTTTCCGCGCACAGCCATTCCGCTGTTCCGACTGGTTCAACGCGGGCAATCCGATCTGTCGCGCCGGGCTTGGCGAGTCGCGAGCAGCGCTGGAATCGTATCGGCAACCCGTCATGCAAGGGCTTGAACGCCTCGCTGGAACAGTCGGCGCCGCGATCTGGGATCCTCTTCCCGAGTTGTGCGATGAAGATCGCTGCAACGCGCTGCGCGATGGCCGCCCGCTGTTCTTCGATGGCGACCATCTCAGCGCATATGGGAACCGGGTGCTCTACCCGTCATTCGCAGCTGCCGTCGCGGGCCACGAGGCGAAAGCAGGATCCGCTGCGGTTCCGGGGTCTTGAGCCGCTAACCGTGAATTCGAAGAATCGCGGAAACTGACCCCTTCACCGGCTATTGATAGACGCCATCTATCAATAGGTTAGGAAAATGAAA
>JBEBXZ010000375.1:0-3408 GCA_040391335.1 Dokdonella fugitiva
TGCGCTGACCCCGCAATATGCCGCGCCGGAGCAATTCACCAGCAAGCAGCCGACCACGGCCATGGATATCCACGGCCTCGGCGGCCTGCTTTATCGTTTGTTGACGGGATGCCCACCGCGCCCGGATGCCGGTTCGGCCGACATCATCCTGCCGTCGCGCGTGGTCGCCAGGGATCATGTGCCGGCTGCGCGCCATCTGCGCGCCTTGCGCGATGACCTCGATCGCGTGTTGCTGAAGGCGCTGGCGGTGGACCCCGGCCAGCGCTATGGCACCGTCGATGAACTGATCGCCGATCTGCGGCGCTGGCTGGCCGGGCGGCCGGTGCTGGCCAGCGCATCGAGTCTTAGCTATCGCCTGCGCAAGTTCATCGCCCGCCACCGACTTGGCGTGGCGGCGACCGCTGCCGTGGCTCTCGCCGTGGCCGGTGGTATTGGCGGCACCCTGTGGCAGGCGCACCAGGCGCGCCTGCAGGCCAGCCAGGCCACCGCGATGAAGGATTTCGTGCTGGATCTGTTTGCCGCCGCCAACCCCGATCTGGCCCAAGGCAAGGATCCACCGGCCTCGCTGCTGCTGAGCAGCGGCGCCGAGCGCGTGCGTCGGGATTTCGCCACGCGGCCCAGGGTGCTGGCCGAGGTGCTCGGCATGATCGGCCGCGCACAGCTCGAACGCGGCCTGCTCGATGCGGCCGAATCCTCGCTCGACGACGCGCTCGCGGCGTTCGCGCGGCAAGCCGTGCCCATGGCGAAATGGGCCGCCGCCATCGGCGATCGCGGGATGCTCGCCTACGAGCGTGGCGATCCGGTCGAGGCCCTGCGCCGGTTGCAGGAGGCGGCTGCGATGGCTGCGGCTGCCGGCCTGGGCGCAACCGATCTCGAGCGCATTCATCTGCAGGTACGCATCGCCGAGATGCAGGTCGAGAGCCAGCAGAGCGTCATCGCCGAAAAGACGGCACGCGCGGCATTGCGAAATATCGACAGCGCCGGTGCCAGGGATGCCCTGATCCATCCTGATGCGCTGTGCGTGCTGGCGGCCAGCCTGCAATACCAGGATCAGCGGGAATCGGCGCTGGCGGTGCTGCTTGAAGCAGAAGCGGTGCAGCTGCGTATCGCTCCGGCGCATCCCAAGATGGCGGTGATCCTCAACGATCTCGCGCTGCTGCTGCAGCGGACGGGACGTTACGACGAAGCCCGCATGACGTTGCAGCGCGCGATCGAGCAACACCAGGCGATCTATGGTTCCGCGCATCCGCAGACCTTGCACGTGATGGCGAACCGCGCATCCCTGCTGCGCACGTGGGAAGGACCGTCCGCGTCAGCGCGCGAGTACGAGCGCCTGTTGCCGATGGTCGAACAGACACTCGGCTCCGCGCCGCATTCGCAGCGCGTGAACATGCTTGGCCAACTGGCGCTGGCGCGTGACGAGGCGGGTGAGGGCGAGGCCGCCCTGCAAGCCGCACGTGCTGCCTGGGCCATGCACCAGGCATTGCCCGTCGAACAGCGCGAACGTACCGACTGGGTGGCGGGCATCCTCGGCGTGATGCTGTTCGAACGGGAGGACCCTGCCGCCGCGGGCTTGCTGATGGACTATCAACCGCCGAACTGCAGCAAGCTCGAACAGCGCACGCGTTTCATCCGCCAGCTCTGCATCGCGCGTACCTTGCTGGCGGCCGATTCCGGCGAATGTGCACTGCCGACGGCGACGCCGCCGCCATCGTCGGAACTGGCCCATGCCGAGCGGGACTGGTGGCTGGCGTGGTGGCTGTTGGGCAGGCGCTGCATGGGTGGCGATGCCATCGCGGCGGATGCCGCCATCACCGAGCTGGCCAGCAGTCGAACGCTTCCGCCCTGGCTGGCTGCGCGGATGAAGGCGCCGGAGTTCGATTGATGCCGGGGCGGCGGTGAAGCGGAAACTACAGCAGCCCGCCCTGCGGCAGGGCGTAGCTGAGCTTTCCATCCACGATGTGTGCGGGCGCGCTGTAAGGGTGCAGCGCGCTGTGGGTGGCGTCGATGATGTGGATCACTTCGACGCCGCGCAGCTTGAGGTTGTCGGAAATCAGCGAACGATGGCAGCGCCACCAGACGGCTTCGGCGCACATCAGGGCAGTGCGTTGCCGTGCCGCGAGAGCCAGCAATGCGTGCAATCCTTCCGCGAATTCCGCGCTTGCGGTGTAGTCGGCGTAGCCGCGGAACGAGGCATTGCGCCAGCCGGTATTGGGCGAATCCGCTCGTGCCTTGCGCCGTCCGCCGAGCTTCGGCAACCACTGATAGCTGACGCCATGCGGCGGCAGGCTTTCGGCCAGCGCGTCGCCGGCGAAATGCGGATAGCGCCGGGAACCTGGAAATCGGCGCACATCGGCGATTGCCTCGATCCGGAAGGCGTCCAGGATGCCGAGGAATTCCTCCAGGCTGCGCGTGGAGTGGCCAATCGTCCAGAGTGTGGCAGGATCGATGCTCATTGCCCGGATCCGCTGTGGCGCGCGCCATTGTACATGGCGATGGGGTCGGCCTCGCGGCTCCGGATCTCGCCCTGTGGAGCGGTTGCGGTGCAGTGCCGGGTAGCAATTGTGTTTTTTCCACGTGTGTGGCTCACTCGCGCTTTCACAAACAGGGGTGTTCCATGAAAAAGTTTCTGCTGGCCAGCACATTGCTGCTGGTCACGATGGCGTCTGCGCAGGCATCCGACTATAGCGAGGGTGACTGGGTGCTCGCGCGCTACAAGGGATCGAGCTACTGGTTCCCCGGGACGGTACAGCAAACGCGCGGCGACAGCGTGACGGTGGCCTATGACGATGGTGAGCGGGAGACCCGCCCGCAAAGCGACGTGAAGCCCTACGACTGGCAGGTCGGCTCGCGCATCGAATGCCAATGGAACGGTGGTGCCGAGTGGTACAGTGGCCGTATCACCGACATCGGCAAGGATGGCGAATCGATTGGCGTCGCCTACGACGACGGCGATCGCGAGCGCACCAAAACGCGCAAGTGCCGATCACGCTGATGCACCGGACGCGCCTGCCGCACCTCGTGCGCGGCAGGCGTGTATTGCGGGCCGGCCCAATGCATGTATGTCCGTTCCACCACGATCGATAAACGATTTTTGCAGCCCGCAGGACGGTTCGCGGATCTCGATAGGGTCCCGGTAGGCATGTCCGCCCAATCGGGAGCCAGGTTCCCCAGGCATCCGGCGGATATTGTCCAGCCGTCGAAGCCGCCGATGAACCCCCAGTCCCCGGCGCGCAGGTTCCTGCGACATTGGCCAGCGCGTCCGAAGCACCCGCATCATATTGAAAGTTCGTGCCCGCACCCCCATTCGCGGGTCACGTATTGCAATCCACGAGGATCGTTCCGCATGAGTGCCACCACCGAAACCCGCAAGTTTGAAGCCGAAGTCGCCCAGGTCCTGCATCTGGT
>JBEBXZ010000376.1:0-3404 GCA_040391335.1 Dokdonella fugitiva
GCGAGGACAAGGTCGCGCAGATGTACTCGTCGATCCAGACCGGCGCGCAGCACGGCATGCAGACGCTCGACCAATGCCTGCAGGATCTCGTCAAGCGCGGTGTCGTGACCCGCCAGCAGGCGATCGGTTACGCCAAGAACAAGGAAATCTTCAAGTAATGCGATTGCTTGCCCATGCGCTCCAGCGGGTGGCCCGGCGCGCGGACGCATCAACAAAGGAAGTTTCATGAAAAAATTCCTGTTTTCCCTCGTTGCCAGTTCGATTCTCTCCGCCGCCAGCGGCATGGCCCTGGCCCAGTCCGGCGTTGGCGTACCGTCGTTGTCGATCCTGAGTTCACAGGAACTCATCGCCCGGCCAGGTCAAGTAGCATCGGAGCGATTCCGTTTCCGCATCGTCGATGGCCAGGGGCGACCCATGTCCGGTCTGACGGCGACCTTCATGGTCAATACCGGTTTGTATTTCGGTGGCCAGCAACCGCCTTTTGGCACCTATGGGTTTTTCCTCGTGCCGACAGCGGAGGGAAGGAGCGAAAACGTCAATGTGACTACCGACCAGGATGGCATCGCCACCGCTCCGGCGTTTCGTTTGTCCGGGGAATCGTTCGAGGTCAGTGGCGGAGTGCGCCCGCTTCCGGGCAATGAGGCGATAGGCTCGGCCCACCTTGTGGTCAACTACAAGATCACTACCGACGAGAACGCGCCGAACGTCCCGGCTGGAGATGGATCGGGTGGAACCGCGTTGCCGGTCGATTCGCGCACGGCACTGGGCGTGGCCGTATTTGGCCTGCTCGCACTTGGTTTGAGCCGTTTGCGTCGGCGTTCCGCCACGCGCTGACACTTACTGCGCGAGGGCGCCTTTTGGCATCCTCGCTTGCATCAAGCCGCACACCTCCTTCCCGCATCAGCGATGGTTCTTCCCGTGACCTGACGTACGGGAGTTCCCGGTCATGCCATGGAATGGCTGCAGAAGCTCCGCGCACCGGGCGCGCATCACATTCGATGTCATTACTGCTTGTGTCGACGTTGGCTCTGCCCGCCGGCCTGTCGGCATGGGATACCGGATGTATTCCACGTGTTCTGAAGCCTTCGGGGTCCGGTCCTGCAAGGCCGCACGGCCGCAAGATCCGCGTTGAATTGGCGACGTACCTGGCACAGGGCGGGAAATGCTTCTGTTGGCCATCTGGGCAGGTTGTACGAACAGGGCATTTTGCTTCTGTGCGGCTCAATCATTTTGCAGTTGTAAACGGCTTGGACAGGTGTTACGATCTTTTTCGTAGGTTCCGGAGCTGAGCCTCGGTTCAGTCTTGCGCGTTTTCAAGGGCAGAGGGAGTCGCTGTCATGAGAAAGGTGTTCGCTGCAGCAGCAGTTGTCACGGCGTTGAGCATGGCCTCGCTGAGCCATGCGCATTTGCAGAATGAGATAACCGAGGCCTATATGAGCTTTGTCGGGCCTCATTCTTTCCAGGGCGCGAGCGGGAGCATCCTTCCCCAGCGGTTTGCGGTCCGCGTCGTAAACGGTCAAGGGTATCCCATCCCCGGACTGGCCATCATGTTTGCCGCGGATCGCCCTGTATTCGGCAATCCGGGTTGCACCTCGCCGTGTACTCCAACGCCTACGGGTATATATGGTGAGTTCCTTGATGAGTCGGCCGCCCATGCGGTAATCACGGATGCCAACGGCGTAGCGACGGCGCCGGCATTCAAAGTGGGTAGCTCTCCACACGAGGTGTTTGCGATGGTTACGCACAACGCCGCCGCCGTGGGAATTCCATTCCCACGCCCGACCGGGTGGTTTCACATCAATATGCCGGGCGTGGTCGAGCCGCCGCAGACGCCGATTCCTCAGCCGATAGTTGGCGGAACGCCCGTGGCATCGACATCGCTGCCATCGACGACGGCCTGGGGTGTCATGCTGCTTGTCCTGGGGATTGCCGGGCTGGCTACGAGGCGTCTGCGAGTCCGCAGTCGCGGTTGATTTCCGTGTGCGGACAGCGTGTGTCGACATCAGGACGTACTGATGGTCGAGTGATCCATCAGTACGTGGCGCCTGGCGCGCGGATTCAGCGATAGCCGGCCGCTTGCTGCCTGAAAGCTCTGCGTGGCGAGCACCCGCAGCGGGCAATTCCTCGTAGCTGCGATTTCTCGCCACGGCATTGTTCGAGCACGGGGAGCGATCGTCGTTGCCCGTTGTTGCCAAATCCATCCGGAAGGCGGAGCCGGGGGAACCCGGCTCCGCGGAAGTCACGCGTTCGGCGTGTTTCCTTCAGGTTCGTCGGCAGGCGGTTCCTGAGCTTTTGTTCCGAGCAGGCCACTGAGGTCCGACAGTTCGTTCAAGCCGACTTCCTTGAGCAAGGCATCGACCAATGGGCGCTGGGCGCGATAGCGCAGGGCATGGTCGACCACCGAACTGGCCAGGTTGCCGTCATTGGATGAGGGTCCGGAGCCTCCCGAGCCACCGGCCATGCCACCCATGCCGCGCACGTCGACGATCTTGATGCCGTCGATGCGCTCCATCGGCTTGACCGACTGCTCGATGATCCGCGGCAACTGGCGCAGCAGTTCGAGTTTGATTTCGAGGCGGATCTGTTCTTCGCTGAGCGCGTTGCGTGCTTCGTTGATGCTGCGCTTGCCCTCCGCTTCGACGCGATAGCGCTCCTCGTCGGCGAGAGCGCGAATGCGTATCGCGTCGGCTTCGCCGGTCGCGCCGACGCGTTGCGCTTCGGCGCGATCCTCGGATGCCTTCTTCTCGGCATCGGCGGCGACCACGATGCCGATCGCATCCTGCTCGGCCTGCTCGCGGGCCTGCACGAGGCGAACCGCCTTGGCGCGTTCGGCGACTGCCGTCTCAGGCACCTTCTTCACTTGGTCCGCGGCGCTGCCGGCCTTCGCCTGTGCGGTATCCGCGTCGGCCTTGGCTGCGGATGCCTCCTGCGACTTCTGCGAGATCGCGATCTCGCGCTCCTGCTCGGCGATGCGGATTGCACGCTGGCGCTCGATCTCGCGCTGCTCGAGCGTGCGCCGCTTGTCGATCTCGCTCTCGGCGATGGCGCGGTCCGAGGTGATCTTGGCCTGCTCCGCTTCACGGTGGCGATCGGCCTCCTGCTGCGCGATCGTCGCCATCGCTTCGGCCGTGCGCACCTTGATCTCCTGATCCTGGGAAAGGCGCGCGTATTCCTGGTCGCGCGCGATTTCCAGCGACTGGCGTTCGGTCTGCAGGTTCTTGAGTTCGATCTGGATCTTCGTGTCGCGCTCGATGTCGTTGCGTTCCTTGCGACGGCGTTCGATCTCCTGGGTCAACTTGGTCAGGCCCTGCGCGTCGAATGCATTCTGCGGATTGAAGAAATCCGCGGCGGTCTGGTCGAGGCCGGTCAGCGAGACCGATTCGAGCTCCAGGCCGTTCTTGTGC
>JBEBXZ010000377.1:0-3402 GCA_040391335.1 Dokdonella fugitiva
GTCACCGGTCATGACGATCACCGGCAAATGGCCCTTGCTGTAACCCAGGCGATAGCGGATGCGTTCGAGCAGGTCGCCGCCGGTCAGTTCGCCCTTCAGGTTGACGTCGGTCAACACGATGTCGGCGCCGATGCGCTGCATCGCCTGCGCGGTTTCCAGCATCGCCAGCGCATCCTCGACCGAGATCACATGCAGTACGGTGAGACCGTGCTTCTCCAGCATGCGCCGGGTGGCGAGCGCGACGACACGGCTGTCTTCCACGTAGAGCACTTCGCCGGACGTCGTCTCGGTCGGCTGCACGTAGCCGCGAATGAATTCGGCCAGTGCCTGGAAGCCGAGCGATTTGTCGAAATAGTCGGTGACGTGTTCGTTGAACGAGCGCTCTTCCAGACGCTCCTGCACGTCGCCCGACACGACCACGATCGGCATGTAGGCCTGCGGCGAACTCTGGCGGATGCGGCTGGCCAGTTCGAGGCCATCCATATCCGGCAGGCGCAGCGCCGTGGTGACGAAATCGACCACACCTCCAGCCAGTTTATCGAGTGCTTCGGCGCCGGTTTCGCAGGCCAGCACGATCACGCCCGGCAAGTTGGTCTTGAGCATCTGCTCGATCAGGCGCCGCACGACGCGCGAGCCGTCGACCACCAGCACGCGCGGTTCGTCGGAAGAAAGATGGCGGGTCAATGGTGCGTTCATGGTCAGCCCTGGGGTCGTCCGGCAAGCAGGTGGCGCGTGCTCGCAATCCATGCACCGAGCCAGCCGAGCAGTGCGCCGGCGCCCAGCACGACGAGTGCATCGAGCAGGCCGAAACCGTGCAGCGCGTAGCGATTCTGATAGGAGTCGAGCAATGCCGACAACGAAGGATGGACGGAAAGCTCGACCGCGCCAACGGCCAGTACGGCCAGCACGCCACCCAGCGTGCCGTACCAGAGTCCGGTGTACAGAAATGGCCGACGGACGAAGCCGTCGCTGGCACCCATCAACTGGACCACGGCGATTTCCTCCGCGCGCAGCTGGATGTCCATGCGTACCGTATTGCCGACCACGAGCAAGGTGGCGAGGCCAAGCAGTGCCATCAGCGCGAGCATCGCGCTTTCGCCGAAACCGAGGATCGCCGACAGCCGATGCCGCCAGGCGGCGTCGTACTGCACCATGTCGACACGTCGATCGGCCTTGAGTTCGGCGAGCAGCGGGGGATCGTCCACGCCGGTTTCCGCGCGAGGCGTCACCACCAGCACGCTGGGCAGCGGATTGTGTTCGAGCACGTCGAGCGCCTCGGCGAAGCCGGACAACTGGCGGAATTCGGCGAGGCCCTGCTCCGGCGTGCGCGTGGCTACCGCCGCAACGTCGGCACGCTTGGCGAGATCGGCAGCGAACGCCTGCGTTTCCGCCGCGTCCTCGCCGGTCTTCAGGAAAACAGTCAACTCGCGCGCTTCGCGCAGGCCGCTCGAAAGCGTGCGCGCATTGTCGAGGATCACGTAGAACAGCAAGGGCAGGGCCAGTGCGATGCCAATGACCGAAACGGTCAGCGCCGTCGCCCAGGGGCGCGCCACCAGCCGACCCAGGCTCGACGAGAAACTGTAGCGATGCTGCTGCCGCCACGCGGCCATGCGCGCACCGAACGGGCGTCGCTCGCGCGGCAGGCTCTGGTTCGCCGGAGGAGTTTCGCGCAGGCGATTCGGGGAGGTTTTCGCTCTCGACATCATGCGGCCTGCGGACGGAAGTCGTCGATCAGCCTGCCGTGATCGAGCACGAGCACGCGCTTGCCCATGTGGCGGATCAGGTGCAGGTCGTGGCTCGCCACCAGCACGGTCGTGCCGACCTGCTGGAACTCCGCGAACAGATGCATGATCTCGACCGACAGTTTGGGATCGAGATTGCCGGTCGGTTCGTCGGCGATGATCAGCGGTGGCTTGCCAACCAGCGCGCGGGCGATGCCGATGCGCTGCTGCTCGCCGGTCGAGAGCACGCCCGGCGCGGCTTTTTCGCGATCGAGCAGGCCGACCTTGTCGAGTGCGGCACGCACGCGCCTGGCCATTTCCTCGCGGCCGGTGCCGGCAATCGTGAGCGGCAGTGCGACGTTGTCGAACACGCTGCGATCCATCAGCAGGCGGTGGTTCTGGAACACCATGCCGATGCCGCGCCGCACCTGCGGGATCGAGCGATGGCGAACCCGCGAGAGCGATGCGCCATTGACCACGATCTCGCCGCGCGAGGGACGTTCGATCAGTCCAAGCAGCTTGAGCAGGGTGCTCTTGCCGGCGCCGGAATGGCCGGTGACGAAAACCATCTCGCCGGCTTCGACCTCGAAGCTGAGTCCGCTCAGGGCTTCGTGCCCGGACGGATAGCGCTTGCTGACCTGGTCGAAAAGGATCATTGGCAAGAAATGTGTGAGGGGCGATTCGGCATCAGGGGATTGTAGGCGGTCACGCGCGGGATCGGTGCGTCGTTCGCGGTTTGTGCGAAAACCTTATTTGACCATCTGGTTGAGGTTGAAGATCGGCAGCAGGATCGCGAGCACGATGAACAGCACCATCGCGCCAACCAGCAGGATCACCGCGGGACCCAGCGTCGAGGACAGCACCCCGAGCCAGCGATCGAGATCGCGCTGTTGCTGTGCGGCCGCCTCGCCGAGCATGCGCGGCAATTCACCGGAGCGTTCGCCGCTCGCGATCAGGCGCAGCGCGACCGGCGGAAACTGCTTGCTCTCGGCGAGCGCGCGCGCGACGCCGCTGCCCTCGCGCACCTTGAACGCGGCACGGCGCAACGATTCGCGCATCGGCAGGTTCGGAACGACTTGTGCTGCGATCGCCAGCGCGTCGAGCAAGGGCACCGCGGCACCGGCCAGCAGGGCCAGCGTGCGCGCCGCGCGCGCAGTGTTCGCGGCACGCGTGAGGCGACCGATCAGCGGCAGGCGCAACAGCACGGCATGCCAGCGATAGCGCAGGCTTTCGCGACGCAGGGCGAGCCGGGCACCGATCACCCCGGCGACGATCAGGATGATCATCAGCCAGCCCCAATGGCGCAGGAGATCCGAAAAGGCCATCAGCGCGCGGGTCGCCAGCGGCAGGGTCTGCTGCATGTTCTGGAACACGCCGATGATCTGCGGCACGACCCACGCCAGCAGGCCGGCGACCACGGCGATAGCGACGACGGCGAGCAGTAGCGGATAGGTCAGCGCGGCGAGCAGTTTCTGCTTGAGCGCATCGCGCGCCTCTGCGTAATCGGCGAGCTTGTCGAGCACGCTGTCGAGATGGCCGGACTGTTCGCCCGCGGCAACCGTGGCGCGAAAGATCTCCGGAAAACTGTCCGGGAACGCGGCCATCGCCTGCGCCAGGCTGGCGCCTTCCATGACGCGCGAGCGAAGGGCGACGGTCACCGTGCGCTGGCGTTCGTTGTCGT
>JBEBXZ010000378.1:0-3392 GCA_040391335.1 Dokdonella fugitiva
TGTTCGCCGCGCGCAGGGCATCGAGCGTGGCGACGACGCCCGCACGCGGCTCCTCTTCGATCACGAAGCGCGCGATCTCGCCTTGCGCATCGGCGAGCACCAGCGCCGCATCGTCTCCCTTCAGCGCTGCCGGCACTCCGGCCACCGCAGGCAAGGAAAAACTGTGCAGGCCGAAACGATAAAGCCGCCCGTCGATCTCGCCCTCGACGCCGGCACTCGCCACATGCCGCAGTCCTGCAACCGCCGGCAACGCTCGATCGCCGGCCGCGCGACGCAAGGCGACCGCCAGCGGATGCGTGCTGCCCTGTTCGAGCGCGGCGGCAATCGCCAACGCCTGGTCGAGCGTCCCGTGCGCGATCCCGCTTCGTGCGAGATCGACCCGCGGTTCGGTCAGCGTGCCGGTCTTGTCGAACACAAAGTGATTGGCGGCCGAGAGCGATTCGAGCGCATCGGCATCGACCACCAGCACGCCGCGCCGCGCCAGCACCGACACCGCGCGCGTCAGCGCGGCGGGCACGGCCAGCGCGAATGCACACGGACAGCTGACCACGAGCACCGCCAGCGCGGCCGGAAATGCACGCGAGGGATCGAAGATCATCCAGGCGATCGCGGTGAGCAGCGTCAGGACCAGCACGCGCACGACGAAGCGCGCGGCACGCGCATCGGCCAGCCGCGCCAGCCGCGGTCGCTCGCCGGCAGCGCGCGTGACCATGCGCACGATGCCGGCGAGCACGGTATCGGCACCGATGCGTTTCACCTCGACCAGGTTCGGGCCGTCGATCGCGAGACTGCCGGCGATCACGCCCTCGCCGCGCTGGCGCAGCAAGGGCTTCGATTCGCCGCTGATCAGGGCTTCGTCAACCCGGCAAGCAGCCTCGAGCAGAATGCCATCGACCGGAATCGGCGAACCGGCGGCAACGCGCACGACGTCACCGACTTCGAGTTCATGCACGCCGACCTGCTCGAACGAGGGCACGGCATCCATCGCGACTGCTTGCGCAGGTGACGCGGCCTCACGACACAGGCGCTCCGCAAGCATCGGCTGCATGCGCGCGAGTGCGTCGACCACATCCCCCGTGCGATGCCGCGCACGCATTTCCAGGTAGCGGCCGACCAGCAGGAACAACACGAACATGCTGACCGAATCGAAATAGATCTCATGGCCGCCGCGCAGCGTCTCGATCAGGCTCGCGGCATAGATCAGTGCGATCGCCAGCGCCACCGGCGTATCCATCGACAGCCGCCGCGCGCGCCATTCGCGCAGCGCACCGGCGAAGAACGGCTGTGCCGAATACAGCACGACGGGCGTCGCGACGAGAAAGCCGAGCCAGCGGAAGAAATCGCGCACCGCCGGATCGATGCCGTCGAAGACGCCGGCGTACAGGGCGACGGCGTACATCATCGCTTGCATCGCGCCGAGCCCGGCAACGACGAGGCGCTTCATCGCCGCGCGCGTTTCGCGCTGGCGCATCGAATCGATCGCCTCGGCGGTCAGCGGATGCGGCGAATAACCGAGCCGCGCGAGCGCGGCGAGCAGCCCCGAAAGCCGCGCCTGTTGCGGATCGAACGCAAGATGCACGCGCCGAGCCGCCGCATTGACGCCGACTTCGGCAACGCCCGGCGCACTGCCCAGAGCGCGCTCGATCAACCATGCACAGGCCGAGCAGCGCAGGCCTTCGACCAGCAACACGACTTCGCTGCGGCCCGCACCAACCTGCCGCACATGCAGTTGCGCGAGTTCCGGACGATCCCAGGCCAGATAGTCTTCAAGCGTTTCGTTGCGCTGCGCAGGCTCGCTGCGCAGGCGGTAATAGTCGGCCAGGCCGAACCCTTCGATCCATTCCGCCGCCGCCTGGCAGCCGACGCAACATACGCCGCGCTCGATGTTCTGGTGGCGCGCGACGAGCCGCACGCCCGCCGGGATCGGCTCATTGCAGTGGAAGCACGGCACAACACTGGAGGCCTTCGCGGCATCCCGCGCCGCGCCTTCCACAGCCGACGCAACGGAGACGTTCGGAATCATCGCGAGGCCCATTGCATGGGGATCAACGCGAGTCGGCCGCCTTTGCATTCGCGGCTTCGTCAGCCGGCGATGCGGGCGGAATCTTGCTGGGTCGTGGCACGTCGTTCGGCACCACGAGATGCACGTCCGGTTGCGCCGTGGCCATCGCCATCATGCTGAACGTGCCGATCACGGTCGCCGCGATCAGCAACACGAACAGCCAGAACTCGGGAACCTGGTACCAGGCCATGCGCGTTACGTTGGGACTGTTCATGGTTTCTCCGGGGCAAAGAAATGCGTGCCGCTGCTGGCCATGATCTCACCGTTCGCATTCTCGACGACGAGTTCAATCGGCGTACGTCCGGCCGTCGTGCCGGCGGCGGCACGCAGGGTCAGCGGCATCGAATACACCTCGCCGGGCGCGAGGTTGACCTGCGGCCGGCCAACGACCTGCAAGGGCAAACCGGTCTGCGCACGCACGCGGACGTCGATCGCTTCGTCGGTCTTGTTGGCCAGCTTGACGTTGTAGCTGTTCTCGATTTCGCCGTGGCCGAGGGTGCGGAACATCGCGTTGCGATCGCGCAACACCTCGATGATGACCGGGGCACGCGAGGCGACGGTCCAGACGAAGGCGAGGATGATCGCGAGCAATATCGCCGCATAGACGAAGGTACGCGGGCGCAGGATGCGTTGCGGCCTGCCTTCGAGCATGTTCTCGGTGGTATAGCGGATCAGGCCGCGCGGATACTGCATCTTGTCCATCACCGCATCGCAGGCGTCGATGCAGGCCGCGCAGGCGATGCATTCGATCTGCAGGCCGTTGCGGATGTCGATGCCGGTCGGACATACCTGCACGCAGGCCAGGCAGTCGATGCAGTCGCCGAGCGCCTGCTGTGCTGCAGCCACGGTCGCCATCAGTGCAGGACCGCCCGCAACCGCTTGCGCGCCGCCATCCAGCGCCGTCGTCGATGCGCGTGCCGGCACCGAACGCTTGCGATGGCCACGCGGCTCGCCACGCGCGACGTCGTAGCTGATGATCATCGTGTCGCGATCGAACATCGCGCTCTGGAAGCGCGCATAGGGGCACATGTACTTGCACACCTGCTCACGCAGGATGCCGGCATATCCGTACGTGGCGAAACCGTAGAACACGATCCAGAACACGTCCCAGCCGCCGATCGTCCCGGCCAGCAAGGCCGGGCCCAGCTCGCGGATCGGCGTGAAGAAGCCGACGAAGGTGAAGCCGGTGCCCGCGGCGAAAACGATCCAGACGAACTGCTTGGCCGACTTGCGCCATATCCTGTTGCGGTTCCACGGGCCCTTGTCGAGCTTGATGCGCGCATTGCGATCTCCCTCGATCTTGCGCTCCATCCACAGGAAGACTTCGGTC
>JBEBXZ010000379.1:0-3387 GCA_040391335.1 Dokdonella fugitiva
GGCGGTGTGCGCGTGGGCCGTACGGCTGAGGGTGGGCATCGAGGCTGGCGCCGGCGCGCTCGGGGAGTGGGTTGGTCCCATGCTGGAATCGATGCCGCTGCTGCAGAGCCTCGTGGTCGATGGCATTTTCGCCGGTCTCGGCGGGGTGATCGTGTTCCTGCCGCAGATCCTGATCCTGTTCCTGTTCATCCTCGTGCTCGAGGAATCAGGTTATCTGCCGCGCGCGGCGTTCCTGCTCGATCGGCTCATGCTCAAGGCCGGCCTGACCGGACGTTCGTTCATCCCGTTGCTGTCGAGTTTCGCCTGCGCGATCCCCGGCATCATGGCCACGCGCAGCATCCAGGATCCGCGAGATCGCCTGACGACGATTCTGGTTGCGCCGCTGATGACCTGCTCGGCGCGCCTGCCGGTGTACGCGTTGCTGATTGCCGCGTTCATTCCGGCGCAGACGGTGGCCGGGGTTTTCAACCTGCAGGGCATCGTCCTGTTCTCGTTGTACGTCGCCGGCATCGTCAGCGCGCTGGCGGTCGCCTGGATCATCAAGTTCCTGCGTCGCGACAAGAGCGAGCACGCGCTGCTCATGGAGCTTCCCTCGTATCGCGTGCCGCACGTGCGCGACATCGCGCTCGGCCTCTGGGAGCGCTCGGCGATCTTCCTCAAGCGCGTCGGCGGCATCATCTTCGCGTTGACCGTCATCCTGTGGTTCCTGTCGACATTCCCGGCGCCGCCCGAGGGGGCGACCCTGCCGGCGATCGACTACAGCTTCGCCGGCAAGCTCGGTCATGCGCTGCACACCATTTTCTCGCCGCTCGGTTTCAACTGGCAGATCTGTATCGCGCTGGTGCCGGGGCTCGCCGCACGCGAGGTCGCGGTGTCGTCGCTGGCCACGGTCTATGCATTGTCCGGCAATGAGGAAGGCCTGCAGGCGATCGTCGCCAGCGAGTGGTCGATGGCGACCGCGCTGTCGCTGCTGGTCTGGTATGTGTTCGCACCGATGTGCCTGTCCACGCTCGCCACTGTGCGGCGTGAGACGAACTCGTGGCGCGAGGTCTGGATCATGGCCGGTTACCTGTTCGGTCTGGCCTACGTCGCTTCTTTGCTGACTTACCAGATCGCGAGGGCGATGACGTGAACGCGCAATGGCTGCAGGCGGTGGTGATCGGCGTGATCGTCGCGGTTTGCCTCGGCATGGCGATCCGTCGCCTGTTGCCCGGTACCAGCCGTCGCGCGCTCACCGCGCTGGCGGGGTTTCTCGCGCGTCCGGGACGATCGTCCGTTTCGCGCGCGCTCGCGCGCTGGCTGAAACCCGCAGCCATGGCGGGCGGCGGTTGCGGCAGTGGTGGCTGCAGCAGTTGCGGCGGCTGCAGCCTGGCGAATCGCGCAGCCGACGAGCAGCAACCGCTGGTATTCCATCCAAAGCCGCGCACGCACAGTTGAGATGCAGGCGGCGTTCGCCGCCGAACGCGCAGAGGGATGCCGCATGACATGTTCATGACCGCCCGTGCGGCGGACGGCTAGAATGCCGGTCATGGACATCTATTCCCTGCATCGCGGCAGCGCCCCGCTGCTGATCAGTTTGCCGCACGATGGTGCGCATATTCCTGAAGACCTCGCTCGACGCCTCGTGCCATCGGCGCGGCGCGCGCCGGACACGGACTGGCATGTCTCGCATCTGTACGCGTTCGCGCGCGAGCTCGGTGCCTCCATCATCGCGCCTGTTCATTCACGCTACGTGGTCGATCTGAATCGTCCGCCCGATGATGTTTCCCTGTATCCGGGGCAGAACACGACGGGCCTTTGCCCAATCGTGCAGTTCAGTGGCGAGGCCGTCTATCTGGACGACGAGCAACCGGATACGGCGGAGATCAGGCAACGCGTCGCCACCTACGGGCAGCCGTATCACGCCGCGCTTGCCAGCGAGATCGAGCGACTGCGTGCAGTGCATGGTCGCGTCACGCTCTGGGAAGGCCATTCGATCCGCAGCGTCGTGCCATTCCTGTTCGAAGGCCGGTTGCCTGATTTCAATCTCGGCACGTCGGGCGGGGCGAGTTGTTCGGCCGCTTTGCAGGAGCGCCTGACCGGCGTGCTCGAAGCGCAGGCCGACTACAGTTTCGTCGTCAACGGCCGCTTCAAGGGCGGCTACATCACGCGCCACTATGGCCAGCCCGAACGCGGAATCGATGCCGTGCAACTCGAACTCGCGCAGGCGAATTACATGGATGAGTCAAGTTTCGCCTACGACGCGAATCTCGCCGCACGCCTGCAGGTCGTGCTGCATCGCTTGCTCGACGTGACACTCGCGGGCCGCCCGGGGATCTCTGGATAGATCATTATTCCAGAGTGGAAATTCCACTGTTTACCGGGTCTGGCTGGCCCCGCCCTCAGCTCCGCGCCGCATGATCTGGAACCCGGGTTATTGAATAGCCCCTCGTCCTGGCGCGGGCCGGGACGAGGGGAATGGGGTGAGTAGTGCCCCGGTTTGACCCGCTTCGCCAGGGAGAACCGCCGGGATGAAGTTCCTTGGAGGTTCGCGGTCCTGAATGATCCGTTTCCTGGATCGGTTCTCGATGGCTGGTCAGCACAGCGCAGATCGAAGCGGCGCTGGCGAACCCGTCTTCGCGGATGCCAGCAGTGCGCACGGTTGCGTCAGCGCGGACGCGCGGAACCGGGCGGCGGTGGAGGCGCGGGCGCATCGGATGATGAGGGACCACGTCCGCCTCGCGATATCGGTGGACGACTATTGGTGGCCCACCGGGCATAGTGGCGGAATCCCTCCTCGCCGAGTGCCTCGCGCAAGCGCTGGCTCGTGTTTGCATCCAGTTGTTCGCGTTCCGTCCGTTCGCGCCGTGCCAGTGCTTCGCGTTCGCCGTGCATGCGGCTGCGCAACGCTTCTTCCGCGTTGCGCCGTTCCGTCAGGATCTTGCGGATCTCGGTTTGCTGTTTCGTGTCGAGGTTGTCGATCAGAGCAAGTGCCTCGGCGCTGGGCACGCCTGGCGGCGATCCATGAGGTCCCGGATCGGCCATTGCCGGCACGCTTCCCGCGGCGAGCAGTGCGGTCAGTACGGATGCCAGTGTTGTCTGCTTCATCGATATTCCTTCATGGCGAAAAAGTTGGATTCAGTCCGGCGGACCGTCGCCACAAGGTTGGGCGCGGACTGCGCATCCGTCGTGCAGGCAGCGTGGAGAAAGTGTGGAATCGTCGATACGGGCTTGCGTCGTTGCTGGAGTTCCGTATCGTTGGACCGTGCGCCTCTGGCATCGTCTCTTCCTGGCATTCGTTGCAATCAGCGCGCTCGCGCTGATCGGTTTCGCGTACCTGCAACTGGACTCGTTCCGGCGCGGCTTTCTTGGTTATCTGGATCAGGTCGCGATCGAGCAGCTTCAGCC
>JBEBXZ010000380.1:0-3386 GCA_040391335.1 Dokdonella fugitiva
AGGATCAGCGGCGCGCCGTGCAACTGTTCGGCTTCGATCACGCTCATGCCGACCAGCGGGCTTTCCGCGGTGACGGTCAGTTCCATGACTTCACCGTCGATGCCATACATCTCGGCGAAATAGGTTTCCGTGCGGCCCGGCGTGACCTTCTGTTTTTCATCCTCGCTCGGCCACAGGCGCGGGGTAAGAAAGGCGAAAGAGACGAGGCCGACGACCAGCAGCGGGATGCCGACCGGCGCGATGGAGAACAGCGGGAACGCCTCGATGCTCTGTGCGCCGGGCGGCAGGTTGCGGTTCGCGCTGGCGACCAGGTCATTGAGCAGGATCAGCGGCGAATTCGAGATCATCGTGATGTTCGTGCCGCACAGGATGCAGCACGCCATCGGCATCAGCAGGCGCTTCAGCGGAATGCCGGTGCGCGAGCTGATGCGGCTGACAACCGGCATGAACAGGGTGGCCAGCGCCTGGCTCTGCATCACCGCCGACATGCTGCCGACCATCGCATTCACGAGATGCGAAACCCGCGTCTCGACGCCACCGGCCAGACGCAGGATGAAGGATGCTGCCTTGCCGAGCACGCCGGTGCGATCGAGTCCGGCACCCATGATCATGACCGCGATCAGCGACATGACCGCATTGCCGGCGAAGCCGTCGAACAACTGATCGACCGGCATCAAACGGGTAACGCCAATGACCACGATGACGAGCAGCGCGACGAGGTCGGCGCGGATCCACTCGAGCACGAGCATGAGTACGGTGAACGCCAGCAGGCCCAGGACGAGAGCCATGTCGGTGGTCAGGTTCAGGCTCAGGTCCATGGCGTGTCGTGTTGCTCCCCTGCAGGATTCCGGTTTGTCGCGGGTTCGTTGTCAGCGTTTTATATGAAGCAGATCCCACACGCCGTGACCAAGGCGCTGGCCGCGTTTCTCGAAATGCGTATTGATTCGCCATTCCGGCTGCGCCGAATATGCACCTGGCCCGGCGCGATTGATCCAGTCCGGATTTTCATCCACCACGGCCAGCATGTGTTCCGCATATTCGGCCCAGTCCGTCGCCAGGTGCAGCAAGCCGCCGCTGGCGACGCGGGAGGCGAGCAGGGTGACGAATTCCGGTTGGACCAGGCGTCGCTTGTGGTGACGCTTCTTGGGCCAGGGATCCGGGAAATAGATGCGCACCTCGGCCAAGGCGCCGTCGGCGATCTGGTGCATCAGCACTTCGACCGCATCGTGGTTGCTGATGCGGACATTGCCCACATTGGCGTCGGCAAGGCCATTCATGAGACGACCGACGCCCGGACGATGCACTTCGATGCCGATGAAATTCTTGTCCGGCTCGTTGGTGGCCGCGTGCAGCAACTGCGCGCCATTCCCGAACCCGATCTCGAGCACGAGCGGCGCGACGCGCGGAAATATCGCGGCAGGATCGAGTTGTTCGGGACGATAGTCGAGGCCGAAGCGCGACCAGTGTGCGTCGAACGCGTTCTGCTGGGCAGGCGTGATGCGTCCCTGGCGCAGGACGAAACTGCGCACGCGACGCGTTTCCTGTTCCTCGTTGCGTTCGCGATCGGTGTGGCGCGGGTCGGTCATCTGCGCTCAGCCGATCGTGCCGTCAATCGGGCTGGACGCCGAAGCATGCCGTTTGCGCGGGATCCGCCCTGCGCGGAATGCGGCGCGACCGGCTTCCACGGCGAGCTTCATCGCATGCGCCATCAGCACGGGATCGCGCGCACCGGCGATTGCGGTATTCATGAGCACGCCATCGCAACCGAGTTCCATCGCGATCGCCGCATCCGACGCGGTGCCCACGCCGGCATCGACGAGTACGGGAACCTTCGCGTTCTCGACGATCTCAAGCAGGTTCCAGCGATTCTGGATGCCGAGGCCGGAGCCGATCGGTGCCGCGAGCGGCATGATCGCGACGCAGCCGATTTCCTCGAGGCGGCGCGCCAGGATCGGATCGTCGGAGGTGTAGACCATCACGTCAAAGCCGTCGGCGACCAGGCGCTCGGCGGCAAGCAGGGTTTGCACGACATCCGGGAACAGGGTTTTCGGATCGCCGAGAACTTCGAGTTTGACGAGCTTGTGGCCATCGAGCAGTTCGCGTGCGAGTTGCAGGGTGCGCACTGCATCGTCCGCCGTATAGCAACCGGCGGTGTTCGGCAGGATCGTGTAGCGCGAGGGCGGCAGCACGTCGAGCAGGCTCGGCTCGCCCGGATTCTGCCCGATGTTGGTGCGGCGGATTGCGACAGTGACGATCTCGGCGGCGGCCGCCTCGGTGGCGAGCCGCGTTTCTTCGAGATCCTTGAACTTGCCGGTGCCGGTCAGCAGGCGCGAACGATAACTGCGGCCTGCGATCACGAGGGCATCGGATATGGAATCGGTCATGTCATTCGTCATCTGGATGGTATGGGAAGCGCTGGCACGCGGTGCCGCGAATGGAATCAGCCACCGCCGATCGCATGCACGATCTCGATGCGATCTCCTTCGCGGAGTTGACGCGTGGCATGTTCGCTGCGGGGGATGATCTGCCGGTTGATTTCCACGGCCACGCGCTTGTCCCGGTAGCCGTGGCTGGCGAGCAGGTCGACGACGGTGCGCTCTTCGGTGATTGCGCAGGGTTCGCCATTGAGCGTGATTTTCATGCCGGTATTCTAGCCGCCATAGCCTTCGCGCGACACCGTTGCGACCACGGATACGACAACGCCGCGATGATCGCGGCGTTGTCTGGTGGTTGACGCAAATGACACGGCAGCGCTTCAGCGATCGTCGCGCCGCTTCGGCTCGCGGGCCTCGTCCTTGCTGGTCCCTTCCTTTTTCGGTGCGCGCTGCTGAGGTGCGGCGCGCTGCTGCACTTCGCGCTGCTGGGGCGCCGCCCGTTGCTGCACTTCGCGTTGCTGGGGTGCTGCCCGTTGCTGGATTTCACGCTGCTGGGGCGCTGCACGTTGCTGCACTTCGCGCTGCTGGGGCGCCGCCCTCTGCTGGATTTCGCGCTGCTGGGGTGCCGCCCGCTGCTGGATTTCGCGTTGCTGGGGTGCCGCGCGTTGCTGGATTTCGCGTTGCTGGGGTGCCGCGCGTTGCTGGATTTCGCGCTGCTGGGGCGCCGCCCGTTGCTGCACTTCGCGTTGCTGGGGCGTGGCACGCGGTGTCGTGTTGGTGTTGCTGCGTTCGATGGCCGGTGTGGCACTGCGCTGGGCGGGTTGCGGTGCGCGGATGGTGCGTGCATTTCCCTCGTTGGCCGCTGGCGCGCGCTGTACGGGCGCCGCGTTCGCATCGCGGCCGATGTTCGCGCGATTCCCGGCTGGCGGCGAAGTCGCGTCACGGCGTACTGCCGCCGGGCGATCGGTGGCGGTGCGTCCTTCGGTGAAGCGGGATGAAGGCAGCGCGCGA
>JBEBXZ010000381.1:0-3361 GCA_040391335.1 Dokdonella fugitiva
GCAAAGGCGCGCCGATCGTCGGGCCGGTCACGTTCGCGCGCCACGTCAGCCTCACGTTCGCACCGCCTCCACGCATCGCGCTGCTCGGCGCGGGGCCGGAAGCGCGACCGCTCGCACGCATGGCGCATCTGCTCGGCTGGTATGTCGAAGTGGTCGATCAACGCAGTGATCGGCGCAACTATATCGAATCGGTCGACGTCGACCAGCTGCACGCCGTCGCACCCGAAGCCCTGCCCGCGTTGCTCGCCGAGCGGCATTTCGATGCGGTCATCGTCGCCAGCCACGATTTCGACATCGATGTCCGCCATCTGCGGCATCTCGGCGCGGCCGGCATCGGCTACGTGGGCTTGATCGGGCCACCGGAACGCCGCGACGCGCTGCTCGGCCAGCTCGGCGACATCATCGCCACCCAGCTCGAACCGCGGCTCTACGCACCCGCCGGCCTGCGCCTCGGCGGAGAAGGACCGGAAGCGACCGCACTCTCGATCGCCGCCCAGTTGCAGTACTACCTCGCACACGACGTGCATGCCTGACCCCGCGCATGGCGTGGTCGTGCTCGCTGCCGGCGAATCGCGGCGGCTCGGCCAGGCGAAGCAGTTGCTGGAGATCGACGGCGAGACCTTGCTGCATCGCGCTGTGCGGTTGGCGATCGCAACGGATCCGATTGATGTCATGGTCGTCTTTGCGGCGGATTCCCGCGACATTCGCGACACCGTGAGCGATCTCGATTGCCGCGGCGTCGATTGCGCGGATGCCGCGAGCGGCATGGCAGCTTCATTGCGCTGTGGCCTGTCAGCGCTGGCCACGTCATGTGCGGGCGCCCTGGTCGTCCTCGTCGATCAGCCACGGCTCGATGCCCAACATCTATGCGCCTTGCGCGACCTCTGGCGCATCGATCCGCAGCGCGCCGTGGCGAGCGCGTATGCCGGCACGATTGGCGTACCGGCGTTGTTGCCACGCCGATGGTTTACCGAACTCATGCGGGCCGATACGCACCACGGCGCGCGTGCGATGCTGCGCGAACGCCTCGCCGAAGTGCAGGGCATCGAAGCCCCGCAGCTCGCGTTCGACATCGATTCGCTGGCCGATCTCGAACGCTGGCGCGCGCAGAGCTGACGAGGCGGAAAGAACCGGGCAACCGCGCATCGGACAAATCCGGAACGCGCGGAACGCAGAATGGGTCACTCAGTCCCCGGTTTCACGCAGGCTCTTGCGCGTTTCGACCGGCCACACGCTGCCAAGCGGATCGAATTCGACTTCATCGATCGTATCGCCGCGCCAGCCGAAACCGCAGACCGCGAGCACGCCTTCCTGCATCGGATCGAGACCGAACAGGGTTTCGATATCGATCTCGTTGACCGCTGCCGTGATGAACGCGGCGAGGCCGCGCTCGGTGGCGGCGAGATACAGCGTCTGCGACAGATGCCCGGCATCCAGGATGACCGCGCGATACGCCTTGGCGTGATTGCGATACTTCCAGAATGTACGACGGAAGCGGCTGGCCAGCACGATCACCACATGGGCATCCATGAAATGCCGTTGTCCGGCGACGATGCGCAAGGCCGTGGCCTGCGAGTCCGTCGCCGCGATTGGCGTCAGCGGCTCGAGCGCGTGATCGATCGGATGGTAGTGGTAAAGCCCCGGCGCCAGGCCTTCGACGTTCTGCACGAGCAGATAGGCCTCGGTCGGATGCAGGCCGCCAGCCGAAGGCACGGCACGCTTGATCACATCGATGCCAGGTTCGTCGCTGACTGCGCGCGCGGCGAACGTGCGATACAGGATCGCCGTGAAATCGGCGAAAGACATTGGCCGCGAGCGATCGAAATTGCGACAGGTCACGCGCTGGCGGATCAGCGCTTCGAGCACCGAATCCGCGGGTTTGGCCAATGCGATCCGCTGTTCCTTCGCGACGCGTTCGAGCACCGGCGGTTCCGGCTCGCCGAGATGGTCGAGCAAGGTCGTATCGCTGGTCTTCGCGAAACGATTTTCCGCTTCGAAGGTATCGATCGCCTGCCAGCGAAGATGGCGATGGGCGGCGGCGGCGAGACCGCGCCAGTGACTTGCGCGGATCGTTTCGTCGGCCGCGCGTATCGCGGCGCCTTCCGGCGCATCGGTGATCACCAGGCCTTTTTCGATCAACGCATCGATGGCGTTGCGCTGGTCGGCCAGATCTTCGCCATCGATCCAGTGCTCGACGGGGATCCTGCCGAGCACCTCGACCTGCCCGGCATCCAGCGGAATCTCCGCATCCACATGCGCGGCCAGCGCGATCCACTCGCGGACCATCTCCACGCCACTGCCACCGGCCAGCAGTTTGGCAAGATCAAAGTCGAGGCGTTCACGCGGCTCGACGAACACGATGGCACAGCGACGCAATTGCATGCGGACAATTCCCGGTAAAAGAGTTCTGCTAGCCTACGCAGGATCGGTCCTGGCCAACAAGCGCAGGACGCCGATTGTCGAAGACGATCCGATGATCGATTGGCAGGCGGTGCCGGAGGCACGCGTACCAACCGATCATCTTTTCAGATGCATGGTCATACCAACTATCTACCGGGGGAACTACCTGTGAGCAATCCACGCTTGGCGAAAGAACATGAATTGCAGCTGCTGAAGAAGCTGGCGACCGACGACGATTACCGCGCACGCTTCGAGAAGGATCCGGTCGGCGCCCTCAAGGAACTTGGTGCATCGGACAGCGACCTCGCGGCCATCGATCCCGAGAATCTCAAACCGGGCAAGCTTGCCGACAAGGCAACTCTGGCTTCCACCTATGAGAAGCTCTTGGAAAAAGGCGTCAGTGACCACGTTTGCCTGATTGTCCCCGCGATACGCTCGAACTACGGCAAGATTGACTGAACTGCGTTCACGCGCATCGCGAGTGGTGATTCTCGGGATGCGCGTGGCCAAGCTTGACGAAACTGATCGAGCATCGCTCGTGCCTCTTTCATTTCTTTGCGTGATGATGCCAATTCCGCACCTCTCAACAACGCCAGATTGGCTTGCTGAACGTTATAGGGCATCAACAAGTTCGAAATATTGAACTCTGCGTAAGCGCGACCACGATGTGAACTCAGCCAACGTGCTTCGATCAACGCGAGCTCATCCTGCTTGGCATCTACGTAGGCATCGAGCAGGGCGACGTGGGTGATGTACAACTCATTTCCGTCAATCAACGTCTTCAAGCGGGAAATCGCGGCTTCTGCGTCGCCCGACTGACGTGCAATCTCGGCCTCAGCCGTGATGAGCAATTTCTAAGGGGTAGAATAAGACGCGTAGCTCTCTGGCCTTATCGTTGCCATGGTTTTCCTTGCCAAATCGACGTTCCCTTCGCTTGCCAGGAGATATGCGAGAAAACCGA